>JANXOQ010000040.1 GCA_025357775.1 Ferruginibacter sp.
TCTTTTAAAAGTCTCGCAGCTTTTGGATTTAATATGTCAATCTGCATTGTGTTCATATATCAAATTTAAAAAAAGAACTGAATATACCACTTTTTTTGTCAAACCGTAAGCCTTCATTAAGCATGAGGCCCAACGAACAGCGCTTTGCGATGGTTTGGGTATTAATCAACTGTCTGCCCGAAACGGATACTGAGTAAAGATATGAAAATCATCTTAAGAACTAATGCTTAATGTTGCTTGTCCTGACTTAACCACAGCTGTGGTATGTACAAATGCTCATTATTATTCATTCTGCCAAACTTGCATAAAACTCTGTGTTGGTGGCAGTTAAAGTCTGTCTACCAAGTATGGCAGACAGACTTTTAATAATTTATTTTACACGAACAAGTTTGTCTTTCATATTTTGTGGAATGTTTGCTATGTCCACAATTTTCAATGTTGGTATCTCTGTTGATGCGGTTGATTTACTCAAAGTAACATTGATTGGTGGTGTATCAAGTTTCCACATTGCACCTGTCGCTGGGTCAACTATTAACATACCCAAAACGCCGCCAATTAATAAATTTCCAAAATACCATCCGTTTAATTTGTAATTAACTGGAATAATTTGTTCAGCATAGCCTGTCGAAGAAATTTTTACTTGGTATTCTGCTTTTCCAAAAAATCCTGCTCCAGATTTTAAGGTCACTGTTGCTGGACTTGCACCTTTGTAAACTTCCTTACCTTTTTTGTCTGTAATACTTACATTCGCACCTGTTGGATTACTGTTAATAGATACAGGGTAAGAACTGTGTCCAAAAATTGTTGCACAACTTGAAAACAATGTTGGTAGTGCAATTGCTAACATTGTTACTTTAATAAAAGCCCTTCTCATAAACTTATGATTTTTTATTTGTGCCTACTCTAAATACAGTTTTCGGCTTCCCCGTTAAGTCGTTCTAAAAGTCTTTAAATAATAATTAGTTTGTCAAAAATTGAGGTGTCCAAATTAATTGCCACCAACGCTATGCCTTGTATACTATATACCCCTTGAAAAAAATGTCATCAACGCTACCATTTACCCCAAGTTTTATACCTTTCTTTAAAATAACATTACTATAATACAACTGGTAATAGCATTGTACTTTTCAGTTGGCTTGAGTAAAATTTATATTTTGCTTGTACTACTTGCTGGTATAGTTTTAAAATACAAGCTATATTTGTTGCATTTATTTTTTGGTTTCTTCCATTAATATGAATTGTAGCAGAGGCTGGGCGCAATCCAAATTAACACTACTTTTAGTGGGTTAATTTTTTAATTCAAACAACTCTTTTTTGTCAACTACTTTCACTTTTTTTCCGACTTTTAATAGCTTACTAACTACTTCATAAGGCCCAGTTATTACCTCTTCTCCACCTTTAAGTCCATCAACTATTTCAATATTATTTATATCTTGTATGCCCGTTTTTACAACTACTTTTTTAACCTTATTTTCTTTATCCTTTACAAAAACTACTACCTGTGTTTCATCCTCTGTCGATTTATTTATAGGATTATCTTCTTCGTCAGTATCTTTTTTCTTAGATACTTTTTTATCATCGCTAGTACTATCGCTTATATCTCTTGTAGTAACAGCATTAATAGGCACGCTTATTACATTTACTTGTGTTTGTGTTTGTATATCTGCGTTTGCACTCATACCTGGGCGAAAAGGAAAACTACCTTTGCCTAATAAATCAACATAACTATCTTTTAATATACGCACATAAACTTTGTATTGAGTAACATCGTTAGATACTGCTCCCAGCTGGCTTGCAGCACCATTATTGCTACTTGCTATTTTAGTTACAATACCTTTAAATTTTCTGTTGTTGTATGCATCTACACTTATGAGTGCACTATCGCCAAGTTTTACTTTTGGCACATCGTTTTCACCTACATCTACCCTCACTTCTATTTTATCCATATTTGCAATGCGCAACATTTCTGTACCCACATTAAAACTATTGCCAGCTACTTTTTCTCCTTTTTTTACATTTAGTAAACTTACCACTCCATCCGTAGGTGCTACTATTGATGTTCGTCCTAAATCAGTATTTGCTTTTTGCAAACTTGCTTGTGCAGTTTGCACATTTGCTTTTGCACTTTGCACACTAGCTTTCACTCCACTTATACCTTGTATTGCTGCGCTATAATTTGCTTTTGATGATTTGTAAGCAGCATCTGCCACATTAAATTCATTTGCACTTATTATTTTATCATCGTATAATTTTTTTTGCATGTTATAAGTTCTTTCGGCTTGCTCTTGTTGTGCTTGCAATGCACCCAATGCTGCTTGTGAATTGCCCATTTGAGCTTGCTGCACACCTACTTGGGCTTGGCTTTGTGCTACACCACTAGCGGCTTGGCTGCGTTGTATGTTATATACATCTGCATATATACGTGCAAGCAATTGACCCTTTTTTACGGTATCGCCTTCTGCTACTGTTAGCTCTGTTATTTCACCACTAATATCTGGGCTCACTTTCACTTCTATTTCTGGGTATATTTTTCCACTTGCGTTTACCACCTCAATAATAGTTCGTTTTTCGGCTTTCTCCGATGTTACTTTTATACCTTCATCTTTACTAAATACGCCTCTTTTAAATAGTAGAACTAACAGTACTGCTAATATTGCAATGCTAATTAAAATCCATTTCGTTTTTTTCTTCATAAGATAGTATTGAGTATTGAGTACTTAGTATTTAGATTATGCTACACTACTCGTTCGTTTATTTATTTTCTTTAGGTATTTTTATGCTTGAATATGATATTTATTTTAAGTACTTTGAAATAAATATCGGTTTTTTTATAAGTTTTTATAAGCATAAGTGCTTGTGTAAATAATCAATAATAAGTATTCTATTTTAAAGCTTTAGCCCTTGCCCTTTATAAAATTCGAGCACTTTCATTTTAAACACATAATCAAATTGATTTAGTGCATATTGAAGCTGGGCAGTAAGCAAATTGTTTTGTGTAGTTATTAAATCGAATGTACTAAGCATGCCTACATTAAAACGCTTACTTGCATACAGCAAACTAAGCTCATTAATATCTACTGATTTTTTACTAGCAGAAAATTTTTCTAAAGCTATTGTTGCTGCATTATATGCTTGATAAATATCTTGTTTTAATTTTTGATTGTCTTGTTGTTTTAAATATTCAAGCGTATTAATATTTAGTTTACTTATTTGATAATTGCTGCGTTGGCTACCGCCACTAAAAATAGGCATACGGATACTAATACCTATAGATTTTTGCAAATTATCACTAACTTGTTTGGGAAAAGAAGCAGAGTTTGAAGTGCCATCTTTTACTAAAGAAAAACTTGGTTCAGTTACAAAATAATCAGTACCTGCTATATTTACTTTTTGCCCATTAGGTTGGTATGCACCTAATACAGCTTTGTATACAGGGCTGTTAGCTGCAATGTACGAAGTACCAAGACTTCCATATGTACTTAAAGTTGGGTAAAAAGCTGCTTTGGCTACCTCTATCCTTTTAGTAGCTGCTTTTATTTTAAATTCATTTACCTGCTGTTGTGGTAAATTTTTTATGGCCATTTCATATACATAATCTGGTTGTAAAGATGCAATTGGCTCTAATGGTATTTTATCTATTGGTGGAGTATCTACATTAAAAGTAGCACCTGCATCAATATTCATATAAGATTTTAGCTGATAAATAGAGACTGTTGTATTGCCTTTGGCGCTTATATAATTTACACTATCCTGGGCAAGTTGTGCATCTAGCTGTGTTGCATTTAGCTCTGGCAAAGCACCTGCTTCTACTAGCTTACGAGTAACATTTAGCTGGGCTTGTGTTTGCTGAATACGCACCGCAGTTATTTTTTCTTGTTCTATGTTAAGTAATATTTGCAAATAAGAATTAGCTGCAAGTAATGCAATATCGTTTTTTGTTTTTTCAATGGTAGCTACCGCTGCTTTTCCATCCCACTCATTAGCTGCTATTGTGTTTTTCTTACTAAAAAAATTAAATATATCTGCACTAGTTTGTAGTTGAAAACCTGCATTTAGGTAAGTTTGAGTAATACGCTGAAACGTAGTAGGGTCTTGATTATTACCAGAGTTAAGCCCTGTATTGGTAGTAAAACTTGCATTAGGATATTGTGACAGTTTACTTTGCTTTGTAGTAATATCAGCTATTTTTGCTTGCACTTCATTTAGCTTTACACCAATGTTGTTTAACATTGCATAATCTACAATAGTTTTTAAATTCCACTTTTGCTGAGCATTTGCATTGAGCGAAATAATACTTATAAAAATAAATAATTTAAAAATTCTCATATACAAAAATATCAATTGTAGTCTAAGATATAGAATTGATTTTATGAACGGAAACTTTTACAAAGAAAAAAGTAAATTATAAAGCATGGTGGGCAACAAACAATGTGCTATTTTAAATAAAAAACTTCAACCCTGTTAAAGTTTACGAAAACTTACATCTTTACTGTTGCAACACTTGCAATTCTTCCCATGGCGTAGTGCCATCTTTTTCTCTTTTAAAAACAAAATTAGTACTACTTATTAATATAATTTCTGCGGTAGTGTATACAATGCATCCTTGCAACAAATGTCCACCTAAAGTGTGCCCTGTGCTATCGCTTATACTTATATGTATGTGTGAGCCATTGGTAGATACAGTGCCTACAAGGCTTACTATTTCAAAATGTCCAGTACCACTGCTCCCTTCTTTTTCATTAGCAAAACGAATATTATACTTTGTAAGGCTACCAACGCAAGTAGCAATCCAGCCAGCTTTTATTTTATGCTCTTTTACATATTCGTCAATAGATGTACGAATATCTTGCCCAGGCTTTAACCTAAATGCATGAGCTGTGTTATTTTTTATATCCATCATTTTTTTTGAAGAATTGCAAGAAAGAAATAAAAATGTAGTTAAAGAAAATAAGATTGTAAACCTCATTATGTGCTAGTGTTTTTTAGTTCTTCCTTGTTGTGTAAAAGTATTTTTTTTATTTGGGTACACTATTACATTACCTGGCACTTCTGCATCACCAAGCATTACTTGTACACATTCGTTTAGTATTTGATATTTTTTAGACAAAAATAATTGCATTTTATCCTCGGGCAATATTAATTCGTACCTACCATTTGCTGCTATAGAATTATCAAATAATGGATTGTATCTATTAAACGAAAGTACTTCCATTGAAATATTTTTTGCAATCACTATGGAATTAAATTTACCAGTTACCGTTTGTGTTTCTGCCAATTGCATTTCTTCTATTGATATAGTGGGCTTGCTATTGTAAGGATTTATAGCTGAGCTACTATTTTTTTTTGTAGCAGTTGCCACCCTGCTATTAGATGCATATGATGCATTGTTATTATTATTTTCCATTTCGCCGGCACCAGCCTCCATTATGTAATGTGTAGCTATATATTTTTTTACATGGTTTCTGCTTTCTTCTGGTAAAAAATATTGCAAGTCCCAAAAATTTCTACTACCACTTTTTTTAATAGCAGAAAAAACTCTACCTGGGCCACAATTGTATGCAGCTATTACTAAAAGCCAATCTTTTGTTTGTTTATACAATTGAAGTAAATACCTAGCGGCTGCATGAGTACTTTTAAAATAATCTCTGCGTTCATCTATTGTGCCATTCATTACTAATCCATAATCTTTTGCGGTGTATGGCATAAATTGCCATGGCCCCGCAGCTCCTACCCAGCTTGTACAACTCGGTTTTAAGCTACTTTCTATTACTGCTAAATATTTTAATTCTTTTGGCAAACCATATTGAGTAAGAATATTATCTATTAAATTAAAATAAGGCATGCACCACGTTTTCATATTTACCAATCCACGCCCATATTTACGAAGATACTCTTGCATATAGCTTTCTGCATGCGGATTTACTTGTGATGAATAAGATTGTGAAGTATTATAGGTGTAAGATGGAAATAAATTTTTAAAACCATACCTCGTAAGCTGGCTAAAATATTGTACTTTATCTTTTTGGGGTATGGTTCTATTTTCTACAATATCATCAATTAATTGTTGTTCTTCTTTTGTAAAATCTGCTGTTGTGTCCAACATTATTTTTGTAGTATCTTGAGCATACAATACATTAATGTGTAGGCATAAAGTAGATTGAATTAAAATAAATATTGCAAATTTTTTAATCATTTTGAAAATTTCTTACTATTATAACCAAAGATTTAACTTATAAAAAGAAATAGATTGATGCATATTAAAAAACCGAAAAGTAACCCATATTTTGGGATTTACTTTTCGGCTTTGGTAAATGCAATTTTTTATTAAGAGTGTTGCACGGATTGTTATTCTTTCAACAATTTTAATTTCAATTCTTGTAGTCTAATTTCTTCAGTGGTAATATCTACTTGGTTATCTTTTTGTCTCATACCTTCTTCTATTTCATTCTTTACATTGTCTTTTGCATCTTTAAATTCACGCATACCTTTTCCTACACCACGCATTAATTCTGGAATTTTCTTACCCCCAAATAAAAGTACAATAGCTAAAATTATAAAAATCCATTCGCCACCACCAGGCATAGAAAACAAAAATGTATTACTAAAAAAATTCGTTGTCATAGTATTAATTTTTAGACTGCAAAGATAAAGATATTTTTATAAAACACTATAAAAGCCAATATGTAAGGTTCTTTATATTGTTAAAACTTATTATTCCCATTGCTTTTCTTCTTCAATTTTCTTTTTATCAATCTTTTTTACAAGCACAATACTTATTTCAAAAAGTATTAAAAGTGGTAATGCTACTATTGTTTGGCTTATCCAATCTGGCGACGGGGTAATTACAGCCGCTAAAATAAGGATGATGACGTAGGCGTATTTTCTATAATTTTTTAAAAAAGTAGCTGATATTAACCCAATTTTTGCTAACACTACTGCTAAAATAGGAAGTTCAAATGCTATACCACAACCTAGTAATAAATTGGTTAAAGTATCTATATAATCATCTAAAGTTGGCATATATTTATATGCTCCTATTTTGCCAATAGTAAAATTGGCTAAAAAGTTAAACGTAAATGGAGCAAGCAAATAATATCCAAATGCACACCCAATAAAAAAGCAGAATGAGACCCAAAAAATGCTTTTTCTACCATATTTAAGTTCTTTTAAAGATAAAGCAGGTTTTATAAATTTCCAAAACTCATAAAATATATATGGGAATACGGCTATGAAACCACCAATTAAAGAAATATTTATAGCTGCCAAAAAAGGGCCACTCATAGTATTACCTTGAAGTGGAATTTCTACTGGAGGCATACAGAGTGATTTACCCAAATGCAAAAATTTTCCAAAATTGCAAAAGGCGCTGTAAGAAATAAAATTATTATTGCTTGGTGCTAAAATTACATTGTCAAAAATCCAATCACTGTTAATAAAAATTATTATAGCACCTACTATCCAGGCTATAAGGCTTCTTACAATATGCCAACGCAATGCCTCCAAATGATCCATAAAGGTCATTTCTTTTTGCTCAGTACCGTTTTCTGTTGTACTAAACTTTAAAAAAATTGATTTTTTTTGTGTGGGTATCAAAGTAATCTTTGGTATTTTTAAAATAATTAAGAATAAACAAAATTACTTCCAATTATACGATTACTGCATAAGTATTAGTAAAAATAATTTTACTTAATGTGTAAAACTAAAAAAAGCGAAACAAACGTTTCGCTTTAAAAATATATTCATTAAATTTATGCTTGTCCTTTTTTCTTAAGACCAACTGCCATTCTTTTTTCTTTAATACGTGCACTCTTACCGCTTCTTTCACGTAGAAAATACAATTTAGCTCTTCTTACACGACCTACTTTGTTTAAAACAATACTCTCAATATTAGGAGAATATGCTGGAAACAAACGCTCTACACCTACACCATCACTCATCTTACGAACTGTAAAGGTAGCAGTAGAACCTACGCCTTGGCGCTTTATTACATCTCCTTTAAAACTTTGTATACGCTCTTTTGCGCCTTCCACAATTTTATAATTTACTGTAATATTATCACCAGCTTTAAAGGTAGGTAGTGTAGGTATTACCGTTAGTTGTTCGTGTACAAATGATATTGCATCCATGTCTATTCTTTTTTGGTCTGCAAATGTAAGGGAAAATTAGTAATAACAAAGGTTTAGCTTTATTTTATTGATTTTCGTACTAATACCGAACAATTCGTTTTTTTTACAATTTATAAATCTACTTTCAAATATTTTGCCCTGCTCCACCATACAAATAATAATAAATATGCAATTGCAAATGATAGTACTATATAAGTGTAATCAGTAGGCAACACTCCTTTTGTAAATGATTTTAATGGATTATCTGGGAATGTTAAAAGCCCATCCGATGCATTCATTGGGAGATAATCACCAAGACTACCTAAATCTGCCGTATGGTCTGCTTTTAATTTAATACTCCAAAAATCTAATATTTGCGACAAAATATTTTCCGCTCCCAAATAAATAAAATAAACGCCAATTGCAAAGCCCGTTTTTTTTACAAGTACAGATACAAGTACAGCAAACACATTATAAGAAAGTGATTTTAAAAAGAAAAAGCCAACATGTGAAAATCCATTCCAGGCAAGACTTGTGCCTGATAATAAACCAAAAGAAAAAGCAGTTAAAAATACTATCATTGTACTCACAACTGCAAATATTAAAGCCAATAATAGTTTTACGGTTATAAATTCATTTCTGCTCCAACCATCAATTATATTCTGTCTATTAGTTCGAAAAGTATATTCGTTTGTTATTAAAATGATAATAAGCATTGCTGGCAAAATGAGTAAAAATCCTGTGGCGTAGCTTGTAGATTGCCATGTATTATCAAAATTATATGGGTTAAAAGAAGATAACATTAAACCACCAGGGCTATTACCAACAATGTTTTTATTAACTTCATACACTATATAATTTGTAAGCACTACACCAATTACAAAAAATATAGATAACACTTTAAATGCTGTATAATTTTTTATTTTAAGCCACTCTATTCTTAAAAGATTTAACATGATATATTGTATAAAAATTAAATTAATTAGTAAGTTCTAAAAACTTAGATTCAAAATTACTTTTCTTCAATTGTAAATGCGATAACACAATTCCGTTGTCAAAACAAAATTTATTTATTGCTGTAAGGTTTGCTTGCCCAGCATTGTAGCCGATTTCTATTATGCCATTTATTTCTTCTAAACTATTATAATTATTTAATTGCATTAATAAACTTTTAAGCGCATTTCTGTCAGTAGCCTCTACTTGTACAATATCATTTTGTTCAAAAACTTCTTTTACACTACCAAACGCTAATAAATCTCCCTTCTTTAAAATAGCTACATGTGTGCACACTTTTTCTACTTCATCTAGCAAGTGGCTTGCCATAATAATGGTTTTACCTTTTGAAGAAAGTGTTTTGATAAGGGAACGTATTTCTGCTATACCCACAGGGTCTAAACCATTTGTTGGTTCATCAAAAACGAGTACATCGGGGTTACCCAGCAATGCAGCTCCAATGGCTAGGCGTTGTTTCATACCAAGTGAGTAACTGCTAAATGGAGAATGTTTTCTTTGCAATAAATCTACGGTTTGCAATACATTATCTATATCTTCTTCGCCCAAGCCTTTAATAGCAGCGGTAATTTTTAAATTTTGTACAGCAGATAAATAATGGTAAAAATTGGGAGTTTCTAATAATGTTCCAATTTTTTTTCGGTGTGCATCAGTAGCGGCTTCATCAAATAATTTGTAGGTGCCGCTTGTAGCTTTTAGCACATTCATAATAATACCTAGCAGCGTAGTTTTACCACTTCCATTAGGGCCAAGTATACCAAACACACAGCCAGTGGGTACAGAAAAGCTTACCCCTTTTAATGCTTTTATAACTCCATAATCTTTTTTTAGATTATCAACTGTTAATATTGCCATAGAAAATATTTATACTTCAAAGAAAGTAAATTGTATTTATAGTAATAAAAATAATTATTTAAGTGGTAAAAATTTAGGAAGAAAGTTTTGTAAAAAAAGGTGATTTCAATATAATTTATCCAATTATTAAATTGCCCAATGCATTATTTATTTTATTATGTAAGTCTTCAGGTACAAATGGTTTTTGTACCAAATCTGTAAATCCTTTTTGGTATAAAGTAGATGTAAGGTTTTCATCGGTAGTGGCAGTTAGCGCAATAATTGGTATAGTTTTATTAAGTTCCCTTATTCTCATAGTTGCGGTTGTACCATTCATTACAGGCATTTGTAAATCCATTAAAATAAGAGAATATTCATTGTTGTAAGCAAGGTCTATTGCTTCCAATCCATTTTTTGCTTTGGTTACTTTTACATTCCATTTCTCAAGCATTTTTGTAACTACAAGCATATTTACAGCATTGTCTTCTACTACCAATATACTGGTATTTTCAAATGCACTTATTTCATTTATTGTTTTTCTTAGGTTTGGCAAGTGTTCTTCATTATCACATTCAAAAATAATATCAAACCAAAAATTACTACCTTCTTTTATTTTACTTTCTACCATTAATTGCGCACCCATTAAGTTTATTAATTTTTTAGAAATAGTAAGCCCTAAGCCAGAACCTCCATATTTTCTAATAGTACTTGGGTCTGCTTGCCCAAAGCTTTCAAAAATTTGGTCTAGTTTATTATCGTTTATACCAATGCCAGTATCTATTATACTAAACCGAATTTTGCAAAAATTTTCTGATACTTTTTCTATTATTTTAGCAGTAAAAGTTACAGCGCCTTTCTCTGTAAATTTTATTGCATTGCTTATAAGATTGGTAAGTACTTGCCTTAGTCTTGTTACATCACCTATTACAATTTTATTCAATTCATCATTAGCCTGTATATTATATGTAAGCCCTTTGCTAGAGGCTTCCCAGCAAAAAAATGAGTGCATTTTCTCAATGGTTTCTGCTAAGTTAAATTTGTTTTTTTCTAGTACTACTTTGCCTGCCTCTATTTTATTAAAATCTAATATATCATTTATTAAAACAAGCATGTGGTCACTTGAGTCTTTTAATACTTCTAAATGATTTGTTTGAGAAGGTAAATAAGTTTCGCTCATTAAAATATTGGTAAGCCCAATAATTCCATTTAGTGGTGTTCTAAGCTCATGGCTCATGTTAGATAAAAATTGGGCTTTAGCAATTGTGGCTTCTTCTGCATTTATTTTTGCAGTAATAAGCTCTTGTTCTATGTTTTTTCTAGCGGTAATGTTTCTTGAAAAAAACACTGCACCTACTACTTCTCCGTTTATATTTTTTATTGGTACTGCACTTAGCTCTAAATGTGCTTTTTTAAATATATAATCTTCAGAAAAACTTTCTCCAGCAAAAGCTCTTTTGTATTGTTTTTGCCATTCTAAAGGGTAGTTTTCACAATCAAACAAAGTACTTATATCAAACCCTACAGCTATATCCACATTAAAAATACGCTTCATATCTGCTTTATAAAAACTGCTTGCTGCAATTATTTTGTAATCTTTAGTAATGCTCCAAGTGCTATTGTCAATACTGTCAATAAGTGTTTCTATATTTATTTTTGCTTGTACAAGTTGCTGTTCACTTTGTTTTCGTTTAGTAACTATTCTACTATGAAATGTAGCACCAATTTGAATTTTACGTACGTCGTACAAAGGTGATGCTTGTATTTCAAAATGATTATCATTAAATGAATATTCTGCACTAGCATGCTGCCCACTTAAAACCTTTTCGTAAATTTCTTTTATTTCTATTGGGCAAAATGCAGAGTATACAATAGGTTTAGTGTTTAAACCTTCCGTAAAAATAATATTATTATAGTCTCGCATATAGTCAGATGTAGAACTATTAAAGGCTAGTAGTTTATAACTATTATCAATACTCCAAATATATCCTCGAGTATTATCTATAAGTGATTGTAAACTTAGCTTTGATTGCCTAAGTGATTTTTGCCAAATTATATTTTCTCTAATTATTGTAAATGTATTAATTGCAATTATAAAAAAACTAGCATAAAAATTAAAAACAAATATGAAAGAATTTGCAAAAGTTCTTTCATATATAATTGCATTATTTGAAAGACCTAAAAAAGCTGTAATTACTACGAGTATTAAAGGTAGAGCTAATTGTATAATCAGCCATATTCGTTCTTTATTCCAAAAAAATATATTTATACAAGCAAAGAAAAATGCAAAATAGTATAAATAAACACCTGCCCAATGACCTAAACTTATGTCATAAAAAAAAATACCAAAATATATTGTTGACAACATTATATTTTTCGCAATTAAATATTTTCTTTTTTTTATAAATAGAAATACAATAGCCATGCTTAATAGCAATAGAGCAGTACTTATTGTAAAAATAAATAAGCTAAAAACATGTAAGAAAAAAATTGTACTGGCAAATACACAATAAAAAAGAGCAGCAATAGTAAAAAGTGTATTTGTATACGCAAGCATCTTGGTTTCGTTAGTCGTCAAATCTACATGCCAACCATTCTTACTTATTTTATGCCAAATTTTTGATACGCTCATTATTGTAAATTATTTCCTCTATTATATTAAAAGTAAATAATATTGTATTTATTTTATGTAATTGTATTTATTAATAACGACTTATTTTCTTAATTATTATGTACAAAATAATGTTTTGAAATTACAGACTGTATTTTTAAAATTTTATTTATTAATTTCTAAGAAACAAAAAATTAAATGTATTTTACCCTTCCAATTATATTTATGATAAAAAGAGCTGCTTTTACATTGATAATTTTATTTGGGGTTTTTATCTCTACCTCAGCACAAAAAGTAACACCATGTGGTTACGTTGTTCCTCCTCGATCTTTAAAAAATCAATTTCAATCAGTATACGAAGCCAAGCAGGTAATAAATAATATGCTCGGCATTATAAATTGGACAGACCAAAACTTTAATTTAAAAGAACAAAACGGTATTCAAAATGCTTATGCTACAATATATAATGGGCAAAGATTAATTGTATATGATAATAATTTTTTAGAAGATATTGATAGCTATGCAAAAACTAAATGGGCAAGCATAAGCATAATGGCGCACGAAATGGGGCATCATTATTACGACCATGTAGTAAGTGGAAACGGCAGTAATGTGCCTTCAGAAATTGAAGCAGATGCTTTTTCGGGATATATTTTACAAAAAGAAGGAGCTACACTAGAGCAAGCTTTAGCAGCTATGAAAGCAATAGGAACAGAGCAGCAAACTGCCACACACCCTAAAAAAACTGATAGGCTAGCAGCCATTACACGAGGGTGGAATGCAGCTAAAGCAGCCGCTGCACCTACTACAGCAAATACTGGCAACAATACACCACCGCCACCACCGCCCAAACCTACAACTGGTAATACTGGCACCCCTACAAATACTAGCACTACACAAAGCGAGCCTACTAACCCACAAACAGACCCAAGTTGGATTGCACTTTCCATGCAAAGCAATCAAGATGAAACTGTACAACTAAGTGATGATGGAAAAACATATCAAGCGGCAGTTATAAAAGCTGGACAAGCATTTATTTTAAAATTTGAAATATTTCAATGGGGGTGGATTAAACTGCCTTATTATAACGGATTTAGAACTTTTAAATTATTGCATGGAAAAGATTACACAATAGTATATAATAGACGAAATAAAAACTGGACGGTGGTTGAAATACCAAATTAATTATATAATTGTTGTTAACTAAAAAACACATTCAATATTGGATGTGTTTTTTAATTATTTACGCTTTTAAGCGTTTTTTATTTTTGCTAACAATCTCTCCTTCACACCTCCATACCACTCATTTTTTAAAATACTAAATATAATACTGTCTCTTCTTGCACCGGTAAAAGTAGGTACATGGCTACGAAGTACAGCTTCTTCCACACACCCAATGCTACGCATAGCAGCTTTGCTTCTTTCATTATTATTATCTGCTCTAAATTCAATACGCTCCATACCCAATGTTTCAAAAGCAAATTGTAGCATCAATAACTTACAATTTTTATTTAACCCTGTGCCTTCAAATTTGCTGCCATACCAGGTATAACCAAGCTGCATCGTTTGGTTTGTTAATTGTATATCGTAAAATCTTGTACTGCCAGCATATTGTTGAGTGCGCTTATCTAAAACAATAAAAGCATACTCAATTTTATTAGTTCTTTGTACCAGTGCTGTATTTATATAATTTGTCATACCTTTTTCACCACTGGCAGATATTACCGAAAACTTCCAGATATCAGGTTCATTTATTGCAAAATATAATAAATATTCATAATCATCTGCTACCATTGGGCGAAGCAATACAACATCATTTTCTAGTATATAATCTTTTGAGGTATCAAAAATGTGTGTCATTTTCTAGCTTTGTTTACACTAAAATAATGCAAATTTTCCCATAAATCTTTTAAATAAATTGTTGGCATTTATATAACAAATCATTTTACATTTGCAGAAATTGCGAAGGATGTAAGTTGCATCAAAAGCCTACAATTCAAATTAATTTTTCTTCTGTGTCAAAACATGTAAACAGAGTCACCGCAGCTGGTTTAATAGTAGCTATGGGTATTATTTATGGAGATATTGGTACTTCTCCACTCTATGTATTTAGTGAAATAATTAATGGAAAAGCCATTACCCAAGATTTGGTTTTAGGTGGCTTATCCTGTATTATTTGGACACTTACTCTACAAACTACTATAAAATATGTTTTACTTACTTTAAAAGCAGACAACCGTGGGGAAGGTGGAATATTTGCCCTGTACACTCTTGTACGCAGGCAAAAAAAATGGCTTGTAATACCCGCAATGATAGGCGGAGCAGCTCTTCTTGCCGATGGTATGATTACGCCACCCATATCAGTTACATCTGCTATTGAAGGGCTAGATAATATACCAATCTTTAAAGGTATTACCACACAAACTATTGTAATAATTGTTTTATGCATTTTAGCATTGTTATTTTTTATGCAGCAGTTTGGCACAAATTCTATAGGCAAAATGTTTGGCCCTATAATGATTGTTTGGTTTGGTATGTTGGCAGTATTAGGTATTGCACACTTAAGTGAATATTGGGGAATACTAAAGGCTTTTAACCCTTACTGGGGTATAAAATTACTAACACAATACCCGAAAGGTTTTTGGATACTAGGGGCTGTTTTTTTATGTACTACTGGTGCAGAGGCGCTCTACAGCGACCTTGGACATTGTGGCAGAGCTAACATACGCTACAGTTGGATAGTGGTTAAGGTATGTTTAATCTTAAATTATCTTGGGCAAGGTGCGTATTTATTAAGCCATAATAACAATCAAATTTTTGCTACCACCTCTCTATTAAAAGAAAATGGAGGCGCATTTGTTAAAGAATTTCCTAATGCTGTAGAAATGGTAAATCCATTTTATAGTTTAATGCCACATTGGTTTTTAATAACAGGCGTTGTAATTGCTACCTTAGCTGCTATCATAGCTAGTCAGGCTTTAATAAGTGGTTCTTTCACATTAATAGCAGAAGCCATTCGTTTAAATCTTTGGCCAAAAATGAAGATAAATTTTCCTACAGAGGCAAAAGGACAGCTGTATATACCAGGTATAAATACTTTATTATTTGCAGGCTGTGTAGGCATAGTTTTGTATTTTAAAACATCAAGTGCTATGGGTGCTGCTTATGGTTTGGCTATTACATTATGTATGCTTTCAACCACCATTTTGTTTGCAAATTATCTCATAAGCAAGCGTGTAAATGCAATGCTTATTTATCTTTTCTTAGCTGTTTTTTTAACAATTGAAGTTGCATTCCTTATTGCTAATTTAGAAAAGTTTCCTCATGGTGGTTATGTAGCATTAATTGTGGGAGGTATACTTTTTGCAGTAATGTATGTGTGGTACAGAGCAAGAAAAATTAAAAATAGGTATGTAGAGTTTGTACGAGTAGAAGATTATATACCAAAGCTAGAGGAGCTCAGCAATGATTCATCTATTCCAAAATACGCTACCCATTTGGTTTATCTTACAAGTGCAGATAACCCTAAAGAAATAGAGCATAAAATAATGCACAGCATTCTTAATGGTAAGCCAAAACGGGCAGATATTTATTGGTTCGTACACGTAGATACTATGGATGACCCTTATACAAGCGAGTATTCGGTTACGCATATAATACCAAACGATATTATTCGGGTAGAGTTTAGGTTGGGTTTTCGCATAGCACCAAAAATTAATTTGATGTTTAAAAAAGTAGTAGAAGATTTAGTGGCAAATAGAGAAGTAAATATTACAAGTAGATATGAGAGCCAACAAAGAAATAATATGGTAGGCGATTTTCAATTTATTGTATTAGAAAAATTCCTTAGTCAAGATAATGAACTTCCGTTTTTTGAGCGTTTAATAATGAAAGGATATTTTTGGGCAAAAGAAATATCGCTTAGCGAAGAGCGTGGTTTTGGATTAGAACAAAGCAATGTTTTAGTAGAAAAATTCCCATTAGTAGTAGCGCCAGTAAGTAGCTTAAAAATAAAAAGAGTTTTTTATAATGAAGAGGAAGGATATTGAGGAAATTGAATATTTAAAACAAAAGGTTGAAAGTTCAAAGTATAGAATTTTGAAAAAAATAAAAAAAGTTGTAAGTACTGAGGTCTGGTTTTTCTCCTTCGAAGAGGCGGAGTAAGGCTATTTTGGCAATAAATAAAAGATTTTTTGCCCGAGCTAATGCAGGCATGCAGGACTTCATTGACGAAAGCCTATCCCGATTTTTTCAAAACTCCATTCATAATTATACATCTTTTGCATTTTTACCAAGTCATAAACATATGGGTACAATTAAGTTATGCTAAATTCACTTTGTTCTTCGCATTAATCTCCGATTTATTTCGAATTTGGAGAAGAAGTTTTGGGATGAAGTTTAATTAAAAAAATGAACACAATAACACCAATACAATTACAAGAAAAAATAAATGACAAAGAAGATTTTATTTTGATAGATGTAAGAGAAGAATTTGAGCATACAGATTTCAATATTGGTGGTTTATTAATACCAATGAATACTATATTTGAGAACATAGCTGCTATACCAAAAAATAAACCCGTAGTTTTATATTGTGCCAAAGGAATACGAAGTGCAATGGTTATACAAAGACTAGAGGAAAAATACGACTATACAAACTTGATAAATTTAAGTGGTGGAATGTATAGTTGGAAAAGTGTATTTTTTTGTAAATAATTTAAATTTATACATAATAATTTTTAGCTTTTTGCCAATGACACAATTTCGATACTATTTGGGTGTCAAGCTGTGCCTCTTAAAGCTGGTCTGCTTAAACGAACAAGCCTTCGATAAGTTCAGGGTGACATTTGAATAAATTGAAAGCAATTTTTTTGTAAATTGTATCGTTAGTATCAGCTTGTACAACCAGTTATGTTATAGCAAACCCGCCTTCAACTTTCGCCTTTGGCGGAGATATTTTAATAATTATAAGTTTTACCTTTTTGAATCCCACCATACTCTATATCATTATCGGTTACATTGTACTCTTTGCAGTAATATATTTTATACAAGAACGTGTAATTTTTAAACCCGAAAAACTAAAGCAAGATTTTAAGTATGCTTATGATGCCCCATTTGAAGAATTGTTCTTTGATGTAGAACCAGGAGTACGAATAAATGGATTGCATTTTTATGTAAAAAAACCATTAGGTTTGGTACTATATTTTCATGGCAATAGTAGAAGTATAAAAGGATGGGCAAAGTATGCCAAAGACTTTTATAGATACCAATACGATGTACTGCTTGTAGACTATAGAGGTTTTGGAAAAAGCACAGGTAAGCGCAGCGAAAAAGATATGCTTACAGATATGCAATTTGTGTACGATACCCTAGCGGTGCAATATGCAGAGCATCATATTATAGTATATGGACGAAGCCTAGGTAGCGGTTTTGCTGCCAAGCTTGCAAGCGATAATAAACCTAGGTATTTAATTTTAGACGCCCCATATTTTAATTTTGCAAAATCAATGGAGCGTTTTATACCTATTTTGCCGATGAAATATTTATTAAATTATCAACTTCGAACAGATAAATGGATAACTCATGTAAACTGCCATACATACATTATACATGGTACAAAAGATTGGTTAATACCAATTATTAATAGTGAGCGTTTGCAAGCATTAAATCCTAAAAAAATAACGCTGCTGCGCATAAAAGGTGGAGGGCATAATAACCTACCATCCTATAACGAATATCATAATTTACTAAGAGATATTTTACAATACTAATTTATTTGTACATGACATTTAATAAAAAAAAAATATATCGTTGGGTAAAAAGGATTGCAATTTTATATGTAACTGTTGGTATTGGATTATTTGTATTTCAACAAAAGTTTATTTTGCATCCTACAAAACTAGCTCATAATTATACCTTTAAGTTTGATAGTAAATTTGAAGAAATAAATATACCATTTAATGATACAGATACCCTGAATCTGATAAAATTTCTACCACCAGATACTATAAGAAAAGGCGTTGTAATCTACTACCATGGCAACATGAATAATGTAGAACACTATGCAGGTTTTACAAAACCATTTACCAGCAAAGGCTATGAAGTATGGATGGAAGATTACCCAAGTTTTGGAAAAAGTACAGGAAAAATAACTGAGCAGAAATTATACCAACAAGCCATGCAAGTAAAAAAAATGGCTAATGAAAAATTTAGTAATGATAGCATTATACTTTACGGAAAGTCATTAGGTACAGGTATTGCCGCTTATGTGGCTCGTAATACAAAAGCAAAAATGCTCATTTTGGAAACCCCTTATTATAGCATACCTGCACTATTCAATTGCTATGCGCCTATATATCCAACAACAGCAATGGCTACTTTTAAAATACCTACGTATGAGTATATACAAAACGTAAAATATCAAATTACCATTTTTCATGGCACTAGTGATGGAGTAATTCCTTACAGCTCTTCTTTAAAGTTAAAAGCATTTTTAAAGCCTACAGATACATACATTACTATACCAAATGCTGACCACATAAATATTAATAAAACTAAATTGTATTTAACTAAAATTGATAGCCTATTAAAATAATTATAAGCATGTAAATACAGCTACAAACATTGTATCTGCTTGCATATCGTATCCTTTTAGATATTCCTTATGCAATAAATTAAAATTTTCATTTTGTTGTAAATATTCTACCACTTCCTCATTTTCTTTTTTAAAAACGGAGCAAGTAATATAAAAAAACAAGCCTCCTTTTTTAAGTTGTTGGATAGCATTACTTGCGATACTTTTTTGTAGAGCAACAAATTCTATTATACTTTTTTTATTAAAAAATGCAAGTTGCTCTGGCGTACGAGCCCATGTACCACTTCCTGTACAAGGAGCATCGCAAATAATAATATCATATTCTTTTTTAATCGAAATGTTTTCACACTTACTCATATCTACAGAGGAGGTATGATAATTTTTTATGCCTGCATCTTTAAAACGAGCTTTCAAATTATTTAAAATAGATGGGCGAATATCTGAAACTTTCAAATCTATATTTCCCTTTAAAATATCAAATATTAATATAGATTTACCACCACTAGCGGCACAACAATCCCACACTTTAGGGAGCTTTGGCAAAATATTAATTTCATTTTTTATATAATTAAATACCCTTTGAGAGTTATAATCTTGTACGACTACTTCTTTATTTAAAATTAATATTTCATCTATTTTAGTTGTTTGGGGCAATGCTATACAATTATCAGCAATTACTTCAAATACTATATTTGCATTTTTTAATTTTACATACACTATTTCTTTTTTACCCACACGTATTCGCAAGAAAAATAAAGGCTGTTTCAAAAACGAGTAAGCAAAATTATCAAAGTCAATATCGGCTCCAAGTTCTTCCAAAAAAGGGAAAATATGTTTTGGATTTATTCCTTGCAAAACACATTTTTCTTGTATAGGTAAATGTATTTGCTCATTTAAATCGGGAGCCAATGCTTCTAAAACTTTATTGGAGGTATTGCTACACAGAAAAGTCGCTATGATTATTCTTTCCTCAGTTATTTTATTTTTAAGTGCATTACCAAGTCTGTAATAATTATAACAAAGTGATGTTATACTTTTCCTATCCTTTGAACCAAATTTTTTATTAGCGGCGAAGCTTCTTTTTAAGTGATGCATCAATGGCTCACCTTGCTTGGCAGTTTCTATTATTTTTATAGCAGAAGTTATGTGAGAGTGGAAGTAGCTCAAGGGTTAATTTTTGGGTAAAAATAAGTAGTATTAAAATTGATTTCTATATTTTTATTGACAGTAGTTTTATGACAATTTAAATAAAGCCAAAAGATATTGATGTTTGTAACAATACAACTTTCATAAATTTTGAAAAGTTAGATAAAAATAATTCAGAATTCTTCAACCTCAAAAAATGGATGTATTTACAAAATAAAAAATATGGATATCATTTTATGGGAATAAATAAAAGTATATTTAAAATGAAACAAAATTGTGTCATTCTAAAAAGGTAAATGTCAATAAAAAATTACCACACGGTTTGATTTAGAATAAAATTTTTAAAAAATTTCTTAGAAAGATTTTTCCGCAATACTTGGTATAAAAGAAAAATAACTACAGCGATAGGAAGCTGTTAAATAACCATTTGTAAGTTTTATGATATTACTTTATTTTGTAGAAAAACATATTTAGAAATAATATTCTCTATAAAAAATGCATAGATATTTCTTAATTTACATGTTTATATATTTTCTCATTTTCTCATTTTTAAAAATGCAATTCTCCCAAGTTATAGGACAAGTCGATTTAAAAATCCATCTCACCCGTATGATACAGCAAAACAGGCTTAGCCATGCGTTGTTGTTTTTGGGCAAAGAAGGCAGTGGCGGTTTGCCATTGGCGCTTGCATTTGCACAATTCATTACTTGCGAAAAAAATCCATTACAAGCCAGCAGAAAAAAAGCTGCCACACAATTAGCAGGAGTATCTTTATTTGGCGAAGAACCCACTGCTGAAATCGAAGAAAAAGATTTTACAGATGCTTGTGGTGTGTGCGCTGCCTGTACAAAAGCTACAAAACTAATTCATCCTGATATACATTATTGCTACCCAGTAATTCCACGAAAAAGTGGTGATAAACCAATTAGCATTGACTATGTTGTAGAGTGGAGAGACTTTGTAAACAAAACGCCTTACGGTAATAATTTTGATTGGTTGCAAAGTATTAATGCAGAAAATAAACAAGGCAATATCACATCTGATGAGTGCAACGATATCATCAGAAAAATGAGTCTTAAAAGTTTTGAAAGTGCGTATAAAATTCTTATAATTTGGATGCCCGAAATGCTTGGCAAAAACGGAAATAAATTATTAAAATTAATAGAGGAACCACCACCCGATACCTTATTTATTTTAGTAGCAGAAAATGAAACACTTATTTTACCAACCATTTTATCTCGTACCCAACTAATAAAAATTCCTATATTAACGCCTGCGGATATTGCAAGTGCATTGGCAAATAATCAAGGAACGCCTAGCCATAAAGCTGCACAAATAGCTAGCACATCCGAAGGTAATTACCACGAAGCGCTGCAACAATTGCAACATACCGAGGATGATTACGAGGTTTTGCTGAGAGATTGGCTCAATAGTATCATAAAAAGTGGCCCAGCTGCGCAAGTAAAATGGATAGAAGAAGCTGCTAAACTTGGGCGTGAAAAACAAAAGCAATTCTTGAAATATTTTACCCATATTTTGCAACAAAGCATTCGCTTAAGTGTAATGCCAGTGCAAGATACAGAGGCTGCTAATGTAGATTTTGCTATGCGTTTTAATAAGTTGTGCGGCATAGAGCAGCTGCAAGCTATTGCAGAAGAATTAGATAAAGCCGCCTATTATATTGAACGAAATGCTAATGCAAAAATGCTTTTTCATGCTCTCACCATCCGATTATATCATATTATTAGCAACAAATCGTTAATTTTGATACGATAGGTAAAAAACAAATTTTTCAAATTTGATTTTTGTTGACCAAACAAAGAAGCAGCAATATTGAGCTTCGGTGGCAATTGTTATTTGTTCTTTTTTTCTTTTTGGGGAAAAGAAAAAAAGAATCACATTTCATCCTTGGTACTACTATTTAGCTTTTCCCACGTAGTATGGCAAATTAGAGTTGCTATAACAAATGTGAAAAGTTTTTTACAGAAAATATTTAACCTATAAAATTAAAAATATGCAAACATTACTTATAGAAATCGAATCACCATCAAAAGCAAAAGAATTAACTTCTATGCTTTCTTCTATGAATTTTGTAAAAAAAGTTTCATCAATAAATAAAAAAAAGGAGTTGATTTCAGCATTGCAAGAGCATGAAATAATAAAGGCTTCAATTGTGAAAAACAAAAACAAAGCATTTGCAAAGTATTTGTAATGAAAGTAAGTCAAAGAGATATCGTAGAGTTAAACTTTGAATTACCAAATGGCAAATTTAAAAATCATCCTGCCTTAGTAATATCAAACCAAAATATTTTGGAAGCTGAAGATATTTTTTATGCAGTTATGATTTCTACGAAAGAATATAATGATGAATTTACTTTTGAGTTAACAAATACAATGCTTTCAAAACCATTAATAAAAAAGTCTTTTATAAAATGTCAATTAATTCAATCATACACAATTAATGAAGTTATTTCAAAAATATCATCTGTAAAACCTTCATACTTTGAAGAAATAAAGCAAGTTATTTTTGAAACAGTTTTTTAATTATTTTTATGACTAATAAATAATTATTGAAATTTATAAACTAGCAATAGTTTGTTTGGAAAGGGAAAATTTATTTTTTTAATAATCATCTCACTAAAAAAGTGTGAGATTCAAAATATATAATATGGCTTGTGGAAGTTGCGGAACAGGAGTACCAGGCGGTTGTCAAAGTAAGGGCAGTTGTAGCACGGGAGCTTGTAATAGAATGAATGTACACGATTGGTTAGCAAACTTACCCTTTGCCGACCCCGAAAGTAATTGCAGAATTGTAGAAATAAGTTTCAACAATGGCAGCAGAAAAGATTACTTTAAAAATACCACTTTACATTATTTTGAAAAAGGCGAAATGGTTGCGCTAGAAGGCGTAAATGGTTTTGATGTAGGTATGGTAAACCTTACTGGAGAGTTGGTACGACTTCAACTAAAGAAAAATAATATAGATGAAAAAAGCCCAGACATAAAAAAAATACTACGCCGTGCTACCGAAAGCGACCTTGCCAAAATGCAAGAAAGTAAAGATAGAGAAGCGCAAGTACTCATACGTAGCCGAGCTATGGCACGCCAGCTAAATTTAGAACTTAAAATGGCCGAGGTAGAAGTACAAGCCGATGGCAGAAAAGCCACGTTCTTTTACATTGCTGATGATAGAGTAGATTTTCGTGAGCTTATAAAATTATATGCAGGCGAGTTTAAAGTAAAAGTAGAAATGCGCCAAATAGGTGCAAGGCAAGAAGCAGGAAAAGTAGGTGGCATAGGCTCTTGCGGCCGAGAATTATGTTGTGCTACTTGGCTTACCGATTTTAAAAGTGTAAATACAAATGCTGCTCGTTATCAAAATTTAAGCATAAACCAAACAAAATTAAGTGGGCAGTGCGGTCGTTTAAAATGTTGCCTAAATTTTGAGTTAGATACGTACATGGATGCGTTGCAATTTTTCCCTACAGATGCAGATACGTTAGATACCGCAAAGGGCAGAGCATTTTTAGTAAAGAAGGATATTTTTAAAAACCTCATGTGGTATTCAATGGCAGGCGGTGGTAATCATTATCCATTATCGCTTGAAACCGTAAAAAAAATAAAAGCACAAAACCGTGATGGTATAAAACCAGAAGAGCTAGAAGTAGCAGAAATAACTACAAGCAAACCAAAAGAAATAGAACCAGAATATGCAGATATTGTAGGTCAAATTAGTTTAAGCAGCTTAGAAAAAACTACCCGCAAGCGTAGAGATAAAGAACGCAGCCAACAACAAAACCAACAAAGGTCACCTCAACAAAACCAACAAAGGCAAGGGCAGCAAAATCAGCAACAACGAACAGCACCACAAGGAAATAATGCTTCCGTTCCAAGCCCTGCACAAGCACCACAACAAAATAGAGGCCCACAGCAAAACCAAGGTGGCAGACTTCCACAAAATAATAACAATAGAAACAATAAAAATAGACCAGCACAAAATAGAGGCGCACAGCAACCAAAAAAAGAAGAGGGCAATAGTGAACCTAGTGCATAATTTTTTTGTTATTGCATAATTTATTTCTAAAGCATAATGATATTTTGTAGCATTATGCTTTTGTTTTTTGGCACTAAAAAAAATAAAATATTAATTATAATTACATTGAAAATTTCAACTACATACAAACAGTGGCTAAAAGAAATTAAAGATATAGTTGCAGTTTCAAAATATAAAGCTGCAATATCTGTAAACGAACATTTGCTATTAATGTATTGGAAACTGGGGCAAGTGATTGTAGAAAAACAAAAGCAACATTTGTGGGGAGATGCAGTAATAGAGCAGCTTTCAATAGACTTGCAAAAATCATTTCCTGAAATGAAAGGGTTTTCAAGAACGAACCTTTTTAATTGCAAAAAACTATTTTTATTTTATACAAATACAAAAGTCCAACAGCCTGTTGGACAACTAGCAAAAGATAAAAAAGGCAATAGTACAAAAGTCCAGCCAGCGGTTGGACAATTGAAAAATTCAAAAAATAGCGATACCACAATTGTCCAGCCAGTGGTTGGACAATTGAAAATAACAATTCCAAGAGCGTTAAAATTAATTGTACAAATTCCTTGGAGCCACAATATTCTAATAATAGAAAAGACAAATTCACTTACAGAAGCTTTATTCTATATAAACCAAACCATCGAAAATAACTGGAGTAGAAATTTATTATTAAACCAAATAGCACTTGACGTATATAATAGACAAGGCAAGGCTATTACAAATTTTTCAAAGGTATTGCCAGCAAAGCTTTCAAGCAATGCGATACAGGTATTAAAAGATCCATACATTTTTGATTTTCTTTCTATACAAAAAATTGTAACCGAAAAAAACCTTGAAGATCAATTAATCAATCACATCACAAAATTTTTATTAGAATTAGGGAAAGGTTTTGCATTTGTAGGAAAACAATACCACATTGAAGTAGGTAAAAAAGATTACTATATTGATTTACTTTTTTATCATTTACATTTAAGATGCTATGTAGTTATTGAATTAAAAATGGGCGATTTTAAACCTGAGTATGCAGGCAAACTAAGCTTTTATTTATCTGCAATAGATGATATGATAGCAAATAAAAAAAACGATAATGCTACTATTGGAATAATATTATGCAAAGAAAAAGATAACGTAACGGCAGAGTACGCAGTAAGAGGTTTGAAAAAGCCAATAGGTATTGCACAATATGATTTTATAAAATCCATACCGAAAAATTTGCAATCAGGATTACCAAGTATTGCACAACTTGAAAAACAACTAAAAAATATTTAGTACAATTTTATTTCAATAATATTTCTGCTCATGTCTATTTCAATTACCAATCTTACTAAAACATACGGTACACAAAAAGCGGTAAATAATATTTGTTTTACTGTAGCCAAAGGAGAAATTGTAGGTTTCCTTGGCCCAAATGGTGCAGGCAAAAGTACTACTATGAAAATGATAACGGGCTACCTAGATGCTGATGGAGGAAGTATTAATGTCTCGGGTATTGATGTTATTAAAGATAATATAGAAAGCAAGAAAAAAATTGGTTACTTGCCCGAAGCCAATCCATTGTATTTTGAAATGTATGTAAGAGAGTATTTGCATTTTGTAGCAGGCATACATCAAATAAAAAATATAAAAGAACGAACGGAAGAAATAATAAAAACAGTAGGTTTAACTTTAGAAGCAAATAAAAAAATAGGACAACTAAGCAAAGGCTACAAGCAGCGTGTAGGCCTTGCTGCTGCTCTTATACACGAGCCAGAAGTTTTAATTTTAGATGAACCTACAAGCGGTCTAGATCCTAATCAAATTATAGAAATAAGAAACGTAATAAAAGATTTAGCAAAAGATAAAACAGTTTTATTTTCATCACATATATTACAAGAGGTAGAAGCCATTTGCGACAGAGTTATCATTATTAATAAAGGTAATATTGTAGCAGATGATAGCCTACAAAATTTACAAAATGC
>JANXOQ010000420.1 GCA_025357775.1 Ferruginibacter sp.
AGGAATTAATACCCTTTTATATTTTAGCAATTAAACTACTACTATTCTTATTTATGTAGCTATTTTTTGCCAGCTATAATTTTGTACAGTGCTAAATAAAAAGTAACACCCTACTGCAGATAATGGTATTAATGCAGCCACCAACCACCAAATTTTTAATGCTAAGTAGTGCAACCCAACCAAAATTCCTATTATAACCATTTGTAAAATTATTTGAATAAACTTTCCTGTTTGTTGTTTTACATTTGGCTGCATACTAAAAGGCAAATAACTTTTATTAATATGAGATAAAATTATTAAAATCAAAATATTATTAAATACCCCTAATATAAAATCATCAATAATTTTGTAATCCCACACATACATTGCAAAGCTAAAAAGTATAAGTACTGTAGGTAGCACAAATTTTATAATCAGCATTTTTAATGCGCCACTAATAAGGCTGCCAGGTTTTTGTAATGGTCTCGAAAAATATACCCATGATGCAGCAAAATTTTCGTTAAAAGCAATAAGTTGAATAGCTGTAGAAATAGTAAAAATGGGTAAATAAATAATCCATAAAAAACTTTTTGTATTAGGAAGGTTTTGCCAAGTAGCAGCATAGTTTTTACTGCTATTAAAAATAAATACAAACGCAAAAACAGCTATGTAAGCTATGCTGGGATAAAATTGTATTTTAAATGTTTTATCTCTGCCCGTCATTTTCCAAGCTAGTTCAAACCCTGCTCTTTCTGTTTTGTTACAGCAGAGTATTTGTGATAATTGTTCTGAAAAAGGTATTTTATTTTTAGCTGCATTTTTTTCTTCTGATGTAGTTTCTTCACCATCATTACCTAATGCTGAAATTTTTTTAGAGAATGAAGGAGCTAAAAATGTAATCATTACCCAAAATGTAAATAATGGAATAGTAATGGCAAGAAAAATCATTGTTAGATGAGGTATATCTGCGCTAAAAGTTTTTACTGACTGTAGCAAATTAGCCATCCAAAGAGGTGGTAAAAAATAAGTGTACCAATAAATGGGCATTGAAAAATTAGCCATTTTATCTACATCAAATAACCTTGGTACAATTTGAAAACCCATGGCAAAGGTAATGGTCATCACTATTTGAAAACCGCTTATAACATCTTTTAATTTTTGCTCACTGCTAAATTTTAAAATTAATCCATATAATAAATAAGTAAGAAAAACGGATAATAAAACTGTAAGCAAAATCGTAAATATGCATGCTAAACCAACAAATACACCATAAGTTATAAAAGTAAATATTATAGGAAATAAAGCAACCGCTATTGTAAACTGTAATAAGTAAACTAGTATATGTACAAGCCTTGCTACAAAAAATGTTTTACTACTTACTGGTCTTGGTAAAATAATTTGATTATCAGTAGTGTCTAAAAGCACACTGCTAAAATCTGTAATCAATGTCATTGCCATCATAAATAAGACATAAGCATGTATAATCGTCATGCTTATTACAATATCCTTTACAATTGGTATTAAAAGTGAAACAAATAATCCTAAAAAACAGTATACAATTAAAGTTGCTAATATTTGATTACTAGGTTCTTTTTTTGCTAAATTATTTTTCATTGCTACTCTTATCCTACGTCTATCTAACAATAATTTCGTTTTTGCTATTATTTTTAATTTTTCAAAATCTACTTCTTTTTTTAAAAATATTTTTGTAATAAAAAGTACAAATTTTAAAATGAATCTATCCATGTTTAGTTTTTTAAAACGTTTACAAATTCATTTGCAGTTGTATGTGTTTGAGCGCTATCACCTGTAAGGCTTGTAAAAATATTTTCTAACGAGCCTTCTTGCGCATTGTTTTTTAATTCTTCAAAAGTGCCGTCAGCCTTCACTTCTCCTTTGTCTATTATGATTATTCTATCACTTATTTTTTCTACCACATCCATAATGTGTGAGCTGTAAAAAATTGTTTTACCTGCTATCTTTAATTGAGCTAATATTTCTTTTACTAAAATTACTGCGTTGGCATCTAGTCCGCTTAATGGTTCATCTAAAAAAATAATTTCGGGGTTGTGTATAAGCCCGCTAATTAGCAATACTTTTTGTTTCATGCCTTTGCTAAATGCTGTCATGCGAGTATTGGCTTTATCTTGTAAGTCAAATAAACGAAGCAAATCATTCGATTTAGAAACAATAGTTGCATCATCTATGTTATAAAGTTTGCCACTAAATTTTAAATACTCTATAGGTGTAAGTACATCATACAATGCTGCTAACTCTGGTATATAGCCAATTTTACTTTTTATTTCCATTGTGTTTTTACGTACATTCATCCCCATTACTTCTACCTCGCCTTTAAAATCTGGTGTAATACCACATAATATTTTAATGGTGGTACTTTTTCCTGCACCATTCGGGCCTATGTAACCAACTATTTGCCCAGCAGTTATTGTTAAGTTTATACCTTTAAGCACAATATTATCTCCATATGCTTTTTTAAGTTCACTAATTTTTATAATGGACATTTATTTTCTCTTTATTGAAATTAAATATTTTTCTCTTATAATTTTTTCTACAGGTACATCTTTTAATTTACTTTCTATCCATGAAATAACATCTAAATAAATAAATGCTCGAGTTTCAAATCTATTTTGCTGCTGTGCTTTTAATTTTAATAAAAGTTTTTTTAATTCTGGTTTTATATTTGAAGGCTTAATAGAAAATGAGTTTCTTAAAAATTGAAATATTTCCACCTCTACCATGCTCATATTTTCCATCTTTGCCATAAAACGATATACAGATTTAATTAAATATTCAATTAATGAATAATTACCCAATTCATAATGAGCAATTAATTGTAACAAGCGGCTGTAGCATTGTAAGTCAGTTCGTAAATCTACTTTCCAATTTATAATTTTATTCAAGTAATCTATAGCCGTACTGCTATCTCCACTTCCAAAATATAAAGATGCAATTTTGTAATAAAATATAAGTATTCTATGATTATCTAAATACATATCAAAAGCTTCTAACCTGTTTACCAGTGTAGGTATAATTTTTAAACCTTCAGTAAATGTACCTTCAGTAAAATGAATATTTATTTTGGCAGTAAACAAATAAATAAACAATTGAATTTTATTATTTTCATTATTTTCAACAATTTCTTGTGTTGAAAAATTCTCTAATTTATTGATGGTTTCATTAAGTTTATTTGCATTTTTTAAATTAAAATGTGCTACCATTAGATTGTGCATTCCTTTTATATAATGCATTGTTTCTATGGTTTTCATTTTTGGGTCTTCTTCAAAAGTATCAACCCATTTTTGTGTATAACGATAATAGTTTAAAAAATCTTGGCATATAAATACTTTCCAACTATGGCTTTGAAAAAAATATAATTTTTCATAAAA
>JANXOQ010000424.1 GCA_025357775.1 Ferruginibacter sp.
CACATCATTTGCCCAATAAATTAAAATGCCACTCCATATCATAATGATGAGCAAAGGAAAGTTTATCCAATGCATCCATCGTACAGCTAAGGAATGTTTTTTAATTATTTTTTTCAATTTTTTTATTTAAGTCATTTTAATAAAGCTTCCTATTAAAAAATTTAAACTTTAAATCTTCAAATTTTGCATCTACTTTTTCAGTAAAAGTGGATAGGTTTTTTGAAACCTTTAATCTTCAACCTCTTCACTTTTTTACAAATTTCAAAGATGCACTATTCATACAATATCTTAAGCCAGTAGGTTTAGGTCCATCGTCAAACACATGCCCAAGGTGAGCCCCACAATTATTACAATTTACTTCGGTGCGGCTCATTCCAGCTGTGTTATCTGTTTTCTCTTCTACATTTTTTTGCAGAGCAACTTGCCAAAAACTTGGCCATCCTGTACCACTTTCAAATTTTGTTTTACTTGTAAATAACAGCTGGCTGCAACAAATACAATTATAATTTCCTTCTTCATGGTTATTCCAATATGCACCAGAAAAAGACCTTTCTGTACCTGCTTTTCTTGCTACATCATATTGCAAAGAAGTAAGCATTTTTTTCCATTCTTCATCTGTTTTTACAACTGCGTATTTTGATTGTTTGGTAACTTTATTTTTCTGTGCATTACAACCAAATGCTAACAATAGGGTAATTGCAAATAATATATTTTTCATTTTTTACTATGTTTGTATAATTAACGTTTTGAAACCATCAAAAGTTTTCTACCGTACTTTTAATTTGCAAATATTTTCTGAATTCTTAATAACCCAAAAATGAGCATTTTAAAACAAATAGGGCAATATTTATATTTAGTAAAAAAAGACCCTAACGATAAGCCTACCCAATGGATGTCGTACATGCATGGTATTAATAGAATTTCTATTTTATTATTTTTGTTTGCAATGCTTGTATTAATTTTTAGATTGTTGAGGCATTAATCTTTTATAAGTTCCCAAATCTTTAAGGCAGCATTTGCAGATGCATGACCGCCGGCATTTAATAAGCTGTACAAGTCTTTATAATCATCTTGTAATTTTTTTGAATTATCCGTTACGTTTAACAATAAATTCAACTCAATAACTAAATTTTTTTCATTCAATTCATCTTGTATTAATTCTTTAATTACCTCTTTATCCATTATTAAATTTACAAGTCCAATATATTTTATTTTTATAATTCTCTTTGCTATTTCGTACGATATTTTTCCACCTTTGTAACAAACAATTTCTGGTACAGCAAATAAGGCAGTTTCTAAAGTAGCCGTACCACTTGTAACCAATGCCGCTTTGGCTTTCATAAGTAATAAATAGGTTTCATCGCTTACGCTTCCAACATTTATATAAGGCTTAAAAATATTATCATAAAAACTATTCTCTAGCCCTGGTGCTTTTGCTACCACAAATTTGTATGTAGGAAAATGCTTTGCAACAGCAAGCATTATAGGCAACTTTACCATTATTTCTTGCTTGCGACTACCTGGCAGTAAAGCAATAATATTTTCTTTTTTTATATGTGTATTTAAAGCTATAAAATTACTCACTACTTCTACAAGTGGATGCCCCACATAGTCTACTTCGTAATCGTAATTTTTGTAAAAATCTTTTTCAAAGGGAAGTATCACCAGCATTTTATCAATATTTCTTTTTATATCATGCACCCTGCTCTCTTTCCATGCCCATATTTGTGGAGATATGTAATAGACAATTTTTATATTTTTACCTTTTGCCCATTTTGCAATGCGCATATTAAAACCTGGGTAGTCTATTAGTACCAACACATCTGGCGCAAAAGCTAAAATATCTCTTTTGCAAAATGTAATATTCTTAAAAATAGTGGGAAGGTTTTTCACAACTTCTGCAAAACCCATAAATGCCAAATCTCGGTAGTGTTTAATTAAAATAGCACCAGCAGCTTCCATTTTTTCGCCTCCCCAGCAATTTATTTTTGCGGCTGTGTCCAACTTGTGTATTTCTTTTATAAGATTGCTTCCATGTAGGTCACCGCTTGCTTCGCCTGCTATTATGTAATATTTCATACTATATTTACAAATGTTTCTTTTGCAAATTACTCAATATATGCTTGTAAATTCATTCTGAAAATCTATCTTCATATTACAACTAACTTAGCTATGCATTTTCCTTACAAATTTTTTAGCCCAGTAGTAGTTTTTTTTATAACTGGCTTAGTGGCATGTAATAATAAAAATGTATCTGACGATGGTTACAAAATAGTGAAGCCAACAGCAAAAGATGGAAATTTACAAACAATCATATCTACTACACTTTACAATACCAATAGAGATACCTTAAAGATAGATAGCGCAAATATTAATTATTTTGCCGTAGTAAAAAATTATTACAGCAAAACAGAAAACTTGCCAATCTGGAGTACGGAACAAAGCTGGAATACTACCGCAATAAGCCTTGTAAATTATTTACAAAATGCAGCCTTACAAGGACTTTTTGCTAACGACTATAATTTTGTAAAAATAAAAAAAATAAAAAAAATATTAGACAATGACTCTCTTAGAATAGCACCTTTAAGATTGTGGGCTTATGCAGATATTTTAATGACAGATGCCTACACTGGTTTATTAAAAGATTTAAAACAAGGCAGGTTGATTGCTGATAGTTTATCTTGGAAAAATGATACTTCTACATACAATAAATTTTTTGGTTTGTATATTGAAAAGGTAAAGCACACTAATAATTTCGATTCATTGCTTACCACTATTCAACCTATACATGAAGGATATATTCAATTAAAAAAAGGAATTAAAAAATTTGTAGATAGCATGGATACCCGTACATACACTTATGTAAATTTTCCATACAAAGATTCTTTGGTATTTGTAAAGTCGCTTAAAAAAAGATTATCAGAAGTAGGCATAAATATAGAAGCAGAAGTAGTTGTAAAACCAATACCTGATTCTATTAAAAAAATTAACATAGATTCTTTAGCATTGTGTAACGCACTAAAAACCTATCAAAAAAGAGAAGGCCTTACTATAGATGGAAAAGTAGGTGCTAGTGTAGTTAAAATAATGAATACTAACGATAGGCAATTATTTAATGTAATAGCAATTACACTTGATAGGTACAAATTATTACCAGAAATAATGCCTAAAAAGTATATTTGGGTAAATCTACCTGCTTACTATTTAAAAGTTTTTGATGACGATACAGTAGCTTTGGAAAGTAAAGTAATTGTGGGCAAACAAGCTACACCAACACCCATTATTACAAGTACTATTACCGATATTATGCTGTACCCTACATGGACAGTACCAAACAGCATTATAACAAAAGATATGCTGCCAGGGCTTAAAAAAAATACCAATTACCTCACAAGAAGAGGATTGTACTTACTAAATGGAAGAGGGAAAAAAATAAACGCAAATGGAATAAATTGGGATAAGTATAAAAAAGGTATTCCATATGCAGTACAACAAGGCAGCGGAAATAATAACGCACTAGGTATTATAAAATTTAATTTTAATAACCCATTTTCTGTGTATTTACACGATACAAACCAACGATATTTATTTAAAAATGCTGTACGTTGCCTTAGCCACGGCTGTGTACGGGTACAAGAGTGGCAAAAACTTGCAGATTATTTGGTAAGAAATGATAGCCTAAATTTAAAAGTTGGAGATTCAATGAAATACGATACTGATTCAATTAGAAACTGGATGGTGCACAAAAGAAATAAAAAAGTAGTGATTAAAGAAAAAGTAGCTTTATTTATTCGGTATTTTGGATGTGAGTTTGTAAATGAGCGTATTAAGTTTTATGATGATATTTATTATGATGATAGAGATATGAAACAAAAGTATTTTGCTAACAAATAAATTACCACCCCAAAAAAAATGAAAACAACAAAACATTATTTTTTATTAATTATTATTACGATATTTTTTTTCGCAAATAATTTATGTGCACAGGATAGTTCAAAAGTAAAATTAACCAATAAAAAAATAGCTAAAGGTGTCGGCACAACTTTATATGGTCAAGCTAGTTTTTATAGCAATAGTTTTGATGGTAAAAAAACAGCTAATGGAGAAATTTATAGGCAAAAAGGATTTACTTGCGCATGCAACTCATTGCCATTAGGCACATTAATAGAGGTAACTAACCTAAAAAATAATAAAAAAGTACTTGTAAAAGTAAATGATAGAATGCACCCAAGAATGAAAAGGCTTGTTGATCTAACTTTAGAAGCAGCTAAACAATTGGATTTTGTAAATGCAGGGCTTACAAAAGTAAAGGTAGTGGTGCTAAATAAAAAAACGCACAAATAACAAATCTGAGACTTTAATTTGTGTAACACTCTTTAATTTTACTTTAAATTATATCAGTATTAAACATTTATAAATAGCTGCTAAACTTTTATAAAGAATGTGTAAAATTTAAAAAACTTATTTGCAATTTATTATATGATGTTTTGTAATTTATTTCTAAAATTAAAACTAAGCCCTTATTTTTGCTATGTCTAAAAAAATTTAACAAACTATGAAGAAATTCGTTCTTTTAACATTGACAATGATAGCTTTTGCTACAAGTTTTG
>JANXOQ010000429.1 GCA_025357775.1 Ferruginibacter sp.
GGTGCAGGCAGAAATACGAGTTATGAATTGGTGTTGAAGAAAAATTAATTTTTACTTAAATAAAAAATATTAGCACTAGAAGTTAAGTGCTTTCAAAATGAATTAATTTTAATAAAATTATTATAAAAAATGAACAAAATAAATTACGGTTTTGATGCATCTGCAATAATGCGGAATATGATAATTTTTGGTGCAACACTTATATTTTTAGGATTACTAATTCCTTATTTTTTTGATAGCACTGTTTTAAAATATATTAGTTATGTAATTATTTTAGTTGCAGTTGTGCTGCTCATTTTAGGTACATCAATGTATGTGTATGGCATAAAAGGAAAGTTTAAAATGAGGGATTTTGTGCTTAGTAAAATTGATTGGAAAGGAAATGAAAATGTTTTAGACATTGGCACAGGGCTTGGTGTGTATATGATTGGTGCTGCTAAAAAATTAACTACAGGTAAATCAATTGGTATTGATATTTGGAGAGCTGAAGATTTATCAAACAATACAATGGAGAACGCATACAAAAATGCGGAATTAGAAAACGTCAGAAATAAAGTAGAAATTTTAAATGAAGATGCTTGTAAATTAAGTTTTGCAAATAATACTTTTGACGTGATTTTATCAATGTATTGTATTCATAATATAGAAGATAAAAAGAGCAGGAACGAGCTTGTTATGAAATTGCAAGAGTATTAAAACAAGGCGGCACAGCCTTGATTGGAGAATTTATTCCCACGCACGACTATGCAAAATATTTTGAAAAAGCAGGGCTAAGAGTTATCTCATCTAAAAAATATATTACCACTGCATATACTTTAATGTGGTTGGTAGAAGCTACAAAAATTTAATAAACTTATGACAAATGCAGCACAATTTTTTCAAAGTGATTTAGAACTTGCTGAAGAATTATTTTATAAAGAATGTGGATTTGAAATATCAAATTTAAAACTTCATTTAGAAAGCACAGAATATGGTGCTTGCACATTTAATTTAGGAAATCATAGAATTGAATACCGAGTTTCTAAAATTACACCTACAAAAATTGGACAATTTGTAACAATTTGGAAAAGAAATAATGAAGGAATTACAGCTCCTTTTGATATTTCTGATGATGTAGATTTTATAATAATTAATTCAAGAGAAGGTGATAATGTAGGGCAATTTATTTTCCCAAAATATATTTTAGTAGAAAAAAGAATATTATCTCAAAATGGAAAAGATGGCAAACGTGGTATTAGAGTTTATCCTCCTTGGGATATTACAACGAATAAACAAGCCCAAAAAACACAAAGTTGGCAATTGGAATATTTTGTAACATCTGTTAAAAGTGAATCTAATTTAAAGTTGGTAAAAAGAATATTGCAATATGATAAAAACTGAAAACTTTGTACAAATTGAAATTACTTCCGCCACTCAACTAAGAGATTGGTTTATGCAAAACCATAATCAAAAAGAAAGTATTTGGTTAGTTACCTATAAAAAAGAAGTAAAAGAAAAATATGTTTCGGTACAAGAAATATTAGACGAAGTATTATGCTTTGGTTGGATTGATGGCATACGAAGAAAATTAGATGAACAAAAAACAATGCAATTTATTGCACCAAGGCAAGTACAACATTGGACAAAAACTTACAAAGACCGATATGCCAAATTAGAAAAAGCAGACTTGGTAATGGAAGCAGGCAGACAATCCGTTTTACTATCCAAACAAAACGGAATGTGGGATTTTATGGATGATGTAGATGCATTAATTAAGCCAGTAGATTTCATAAAATGCCTTGAAGAAAACGAACCAGCAATGCAACGCTTTGATGCATTTGGAGCTTCTAGCAAACGCTTTATGTTACGAGTAATAAAAATTGCAAAAACAGAAGCGACAAGAGTAAAACGAATAAACGAAATTACAATGTTGGCAAAGCAAGGAAAGAAATTGCCAGGTAGTTAATAAAGAAAAATATAATAAATGAGCCAACAAAAAGACATCTTTTTTCAATTGCTTACTCCATCAATTGAACGATTAGGCTATACGTTTAAAAAAAGTAAAGGCATTTATGTAAAAACTATTTGCGATTTAGATTACATCATTGAGTTTAGTTGGGATGGGAGAGGCGGTGCCACACATCTTAATTGTGTGTATGGAACCATATCAATGCCTAGCATTATAAAAGCCTCAAAAAAAATTATTGGAAGGCCTTGGAATATTTGGTATTCTTGTGGCATAACACATTTCGATACAAGAATGCCAGTAATGTATTCGCAAGAAATGGCATTGCTATTTAGAGATATTAATCTAAAAAAAATGGCTGAAATTCCCTTTGAAAAAAAATATCCTTTTGAAAAAATTGAAGCATTAGCAGATGTTGTAGAAGAAATAATTAAAAATGAAATAGTTCCCAACCTTAGTAAAATAAAAACTTCAAATCAAATTTTAGACATTAAATTAGAAACAATAAAAAAAAGATTGGCAGAAAATGATGTTTGTAATTTTTTAAATTATGTTCTTCTTGCAAAGCTACTATGCGTAAAATTGAATAGAGAAATGCCAGATTATATTGCATCACTAAATTTAAGTAATAATCAAACTATAGATGCACAATGGAATATGCAAACGCTCGATTATGATTTGCTAGATGATAAAATTGTAAACTACTTATTTAAATAAATTTTTTAGCAATACTTCATCTTGCATTTGCTCATTAGCGTATTCATTTTTCTTTACACCGTACGTAGTTATGAAAATATTATGTACTGCTTTTTTAGTTTTTACTGCTTCTTTAAAAATATATTTTCTATTTCTTAGTTGCTCTGCATAGTTTTTTGTTATTTCAAAAGTGGCTTCGTAAAATTTTATTTCGCATATATTAATTAAACCGTCGGCTCTGTCTATTAGCAAATCTATTTGTGTGCCCTTATCCCTGCCAATGCCTCTTTTCAGCCAACTGCTTTGTGTAGTATTTACTTTTTCTATTCCTAATGCTTTTTTTATATTGCCAATGTGTTGCCAACAAATATTTTCAAAACATACGCCCTGCCAAGCTTTGTATTGTGGCGTTTTAGTTATTTGTAAATATGCCTCTGCATTATTTTTATACTTACTTATAAATTTTAAATAAAACATTGTATAAAAATCTTGCAGCTTGTATAACGTATCTCTACTTTTATTAGCAAAAGGCATATACTTATTTATAAAACCACTCTCTTCTAGTTCTTCTATAATTCTATTTGTACTGCCAGCATTGGGTAGCTTTGTAAGGTTAAGTAATTCTTTTCTTGTAAGCCCCATATTTTTTGTGGCCAACGCTACAAGTATCTGCCTGTGCTTTGCACTATCGTCAAATAAACTTTTAGATAGTTCTTCAAATTCTTTTACCAATAAACTATCTTTTTTAAAACATAAATAATTTATAATTTGCTCCACACTTTTTCCCTTTGGCACTGCCATTAAATAATGAGGCACTCCACCAGTTACCATATACAATTGCGTAATTTGATATTGCGTTAATTCAATATTGTTTTTCTTAAGCAGTGCTTCAGTTTCCTTTAGGGTAAAAGGCAATAGCCTTATGGTTTGTGTAATACGATTATATAAACCACCTTTATTGTGTACAATATTATTTATCATCCAACTTGCAGCACTGCCACATACCACCAATACAATATCTGTTCTTTTACTAGCCCAACTATTCCAAAAATTATCTAAAGCACTTAAAAAACCACCTTTGCTAGTGCTAAGCCACGGTAGTTCATCAAAAAAAATAACTTTCTTTTTTCGAGAACTTTTTTCTACATATTGTGTAAGCAATGCGAAAGCCTGTAGCCAAGTTTCGGGCTTTGCTACTTTTCTTTTTGTTTGCGAATTAAATTTTATGGTAAAGTTTTCTAACTGTTCGTCTTGTGTAGCATTTTGCAAACCACTCATAGCAAATACCATATTTTTTTTATACACTTGGTCTATCAAAAAAGTTTTCCCAATTCTTCTTCTGCCATATAATGCTAAAAATTGTGAACGTTTATTTTTCAATAAATTTTCCATTATTGCTATTTCGTCTTCTCTTCCTACTACCATATTTGCTGCATTTACAACACAAATATATATTTTTACCTTTACTTTTACAAATTTATATTTGGCTTTATCTCATATAATTTACCACTTAAAGCCAATTATAAATAATTTATATTTGGCTTTATCTCACTTTATTTACCACTTAAAGCCAATTAAAAATCTATTTTTTAGCTATAGTAAAATAAATTTCACAGTAAAACTGCGTTATATTTGTACTAAAAAAAGTTATGCTTTTCATAAAAGATACCGTTTTTGAAAACTTCGAAAAACCAATTGAGCAAACAGGAATTTATAAAAAATATAAATTAACTCTTCAAAAAAAGCCAAACCAAGTGATGGTAGTGGTGCTATTTTTGGTAATAATGAAATAGGAATAGAAATAAGACAAGACCTTGAAGATAGAAGCACAATAGCTGCATTATTTTTTCACCTATACAAACAAAGAGGATGGGCAGCATATACAGCGGCACTTCCTTTGGGTTTAAAAAAAGAAATGAGTAGAGCAAATGTAAATAAGCATTTAGGAAAACCTGTTTGGAGTTTAGAGAAAAAACCTGAAAGTGGAATTGACAACAGTGCAGATAAATGGTATGACGAAATTGGCAATGGCATTAGAGTAGAATATACTATAGACGAAGCTTCAATCCATTTAATAACTGTACAAAGCAAAAAGCAAGAAGATAAATTTAAATAAAAAATAAAAGATAAAAAATAAATATTATTTCAAACCCAACTAAAGACGAGATTGATTTTATTGATGATAAAATTGTACAATTTAATGTAGATGCAGTAAAGTCAAAAGAAACTGAATTGTTTATTAAGATTAATTTTATTATTAAAAATGATGAGGGGCAAATAATTGGTGGAATTGTTGGTACAAAATATTTCTTGCAGGTAGCCAGTATAGATTTGCTTTGGGTTGACGAAGGTCAAAGAGGAAAAGGATTAGGCACACAATTAATGAATTTATTCGAAGAAAAAGCAAAGGAATTGAATTGTTTTTAGTTTTCTTAGACACTCTAGATTTTCAAGTCCCACTTTTTTATGAAAAACTTGGTTATACAATTTATGGTACGCTTGATTTAAGTCATATTGGGAACAAAGTTTTTTATTATCAAAAAATTTTAACAGCTTAAAGGTTAAAATAGTTTTATCTAACTGCGGAGTTCTAAAATTATATAAAGGAAAAATAATGGCAAATTATAAAATAGAAACATTGCAAGGTTATGCATCAGTTATCTTTTTAAATGCAGCCACTATAAACAAATTTGTTGGTAAAGAAAAACGACTCCTTTGTACTATAAATACGCAAGAGATTCATTGTGCCATTATGAATAGTAAAGTATTTGGTTATCACATAATGCTTGGCAAAAGCACTTTAAAAAAGCTTGGTGTAAAAATTGGTGAAATTGTAGCTGCAACTTTCTCAAAAGATAATAGTGTATTGCAATTTGAACAAAATAAGATTTTGCAGGAAGTATTAGATTTAGATGACGAAGCAAATAAAATTTTTATTACCCTTACAGATGGAAATAAAAGGGGCTTAATTAATTTGGTGAATATGAAAAAATCAGAGCAAAAAAAAATTGATAGGGCATTGTTAATTGCAGAAAAAATAAAAATGGGTATTTCGCAGCAAATGAAAATGTAAATTTAATCAATAAGTGCAACAGGTTTTTATCCTATTTGGGGAGACGAGAAGCGAAGGCGTAGCCGAAGCGTAACGAAGCCCCAAAGAGGATAAGCTGAATAAACTGCCTTTGAAATTACAATATGAAAAAGGGATATAAACAGCTTATCCTTGAAACCATTTATAAAATTAAATTGGAACATTCCATAATTAAAAAATCATTCACCAAAATAGTTACTCAATCAAACACACAAAAAATATTTTGAAAAAACTAAAGTGTAGTG
>JANXOQ010000459.1 GCA_025357775.1 Ferruginibacter sp.
GTTTGTACCAAGTTTCATAGCAATATCTATATCGGCTTGGCTACTTACATTATCACCAAAGGCAAAATAGGCTTCGTTTATTATCATAGCTATAGTTTTTGCAGTGTATTAATAAAAAATATATAGTGGTAAATGATGTGCCGGGTTTCGTAACTGCAAGAACTATAGCTATGATAATAAACGAAGCCTATTTTGCTTTTGGTGATAAAGTAAGTAGCCAAGCTGATATAGATATTGCTATGAAACTTGGTACAAACTACCCTTACGGACCTTTTGAATGGGCAAAAAAAATAGGCTTAAAAAATGTACATTCTTTATTGCAAATACTTTCAACAAATGATGAACGTTATACAATTTCTCCTACATTGGAAGAAGTTTACAAAAGAGAACTATGAGTTTTATAATAAATATTGATACTTCGTTAGAGACCGCATCTGTGAGCATTTCAAAAGATGGAGTTATTTTATCTTTTCTAGTAAATAAAACTCAACGAGAACACGCAAGCTTTGTACACGTAGCTATAAAAGAATTATTAGCAAATGAAAAGCTAAATGTAAAAGATTTATCAGCAATAGCAGTTGCAATAGGCCCAGGGTCGTACACAGGGTTGCGTGTAGGGCTTGCAGCTGCAAAAGGATTGTGTTATGCATTAAACATACCTTTAATAACTGTAAGTACTTTACAAATGATGGCTAAAGATGCTATGATGAATGAGGAAAATGCAACTGCTTTATTGTTTTGTTCTTTAATAGATGCAAGACGGATGGAAGTTTTTACTGCTATCTATGATAGGAATATGGTAGAAATATTACCTCCGAATGCACAAATATTAACTTCACAATCGTTTGCAGAAATTTTGAAAGAAAAAAAAATAATGTTTTTTGGCAGTGGTATGAAAAAATGGAAAGCTATTTCTACTGAAGCAAACGCACTTTTTTGCGAAAGCAGAAACGCCTATAATCCATTGAATATTATTTCATTCAATAAATTTTTACATCTAGATTTTTCAAATTTAATAGAAGTTTTACCACAGTATACTAAGGCTTTTTATAATGCATAGTAAATTTATTTTGTATATTTAATGATGCAATTAATAAACAAATAGATACTAAATGTATCTTTGCAGGCGACAAACTATTTAAAATCAAATCCCCCCAAAATCAAATGATTGCCACCCATGAAAAAGTGCAACTAAAAGTTGTAACCGACACTTCCAAAAACAATTTAAAGGTAAATTATCACAATTTGAAAAAAGCTGCCCTTGTACTTAGGGCACTTAATCACAAATTGAGACAACAAATTATTACCCTGATAGAAATGGAAGACAAAATTACCGTTACAGAAATTTATGTACGCATGCGCCTAGAGCAATCTGTTGCATCGCAGCATCTTGCAATTTTGCGTAGAGCAGGTATTGTAAGCACAAAACGTGAAGGTAAATTTATTTACTACAACCTAAATTACACTCGTATTGACCAAATAACAGGTTTAACAGAAAGTTTAGTTGCTTAATTTTTAGTAAACGATTTGCAAATTTTTTACGGATGATATTTTCATCCGTTTTTTTTATATCTATACCTCAAATTTATTTGAGAAAAGTAATGAATTTTGATATATATTCAAAAATTTGTCTATAACATTAAACCATTAGAACTTTACTATGTAAAACGTAAATTTGCATTTTGAAAAAATTTTAAATTATGTACATACAACAATTATACACTTCTTGCATTAGTGAAGCTGCATATTATATTGAAAGCAATGGAGAGGCTGCTATAATAGACCCACTCAGAGATATTGATGCTTATTTGAACTTGGCTAAAGAAAGGAATACAACCATAAAATATATTTTTGAAACACATTTTCATGCAGATTTTGTAAGTGGACATATAGATTTAAGCAAAGCAACTGGTGCTCCAATTGTTTTTGGACCTGCCGCAAAAACTAATTTTAAAATAGAAAATGCCACACATTTACAAGAATATAAATTGGGTAATATTACCTTGCAAGTATTACATACACCAGGGCATACACTAGAAAGCAGTTGCTTTTTATTGAAAGATGAAAATAACAATCCTCATGCGATTTTTACAGGAGATACATTATTTGTAGGTGATATAGGCAGGCCAGACTTGAGTAGTGGAAATATGAGTAGTGAGGAGTTAGCTGACATTATGTATGATACTTTAATTGCAACAATAGTTCCACTAAATGATAATGTGCTGGTTTACCCTGCGCATGGCCCAGGAAGTAGCTGCGGCAAAAGCCTTGGCCCAAATACGCATAGTACAATTGGCGAAGAAAAGAGAACCAATCATGCATTTCAATATAAGAATAAAGAAGATTTTATAAAATCGGTAACAGATGGATTAAATGCTGCTCCCGTTTACTTTGCTGTAAATGCTGCCATAAACCAAAAAGGGTATGATGCTATTGATGAAGTAAAAAAAAGAGGTACAATTGTATTATCAATAGAAGAGTTTAAAACATTGGCAAAAGAAGATGCTATAATTTTAGATACACGCCATGCTAATATTTTTACACAAGGCTTTGTGCCAAGTGCTATTTTTATTGGGCTAGAAGGTAGGTATGCAGAGTGGGCTGGTAGTTTACTTCCTTTTGATAAAAAAATAATTTTGGTTACTGAAATAGGCAAAGAAGAGGAATCTGTAATACGACTTGCTAGAGTAGGGTTTGATAAAATGGTTGGTTGCCTACAAGGTGGTTTTGATGCTTGGAGAAGTGCTGGTGAAAAAGTAGATATGATTATAGATGTGGAGCCAGATGAATTGATAATGGACCTACCACATGACCCAAATATAACTATATTGGATGTGCGCAGAGAAACTGAATTTGCAGATGGACATTTAAAAGATGCTTCAAACCTGCCATTATCTGAAATGACAAATATTACACAGCTAGCACAATTTGAAGACGATGAAAATATTTATGTGCATTGCGCTGGTGGCTACAGAAGTGTTATAGCTGCTTCTATTTTAAAAAAAGAAGGAATACATAATTTAAGAAATGTACTCGGAGGTTGGGCAAAAATTAAAATGGAAGAAAGTGTAGAAATTGTGAAAGAATCTAGTGTGTTAAATTAGTACTTCATTAAAAAATTAAATGGCTGCTCAAAATAAATTTTGGCAGCCATTTTTGTTTTAGTTTTTGTTTTTTATTTTATAAATGTAGCATAGCATATTTGATTACCATATAAAACTCTTATTGTATAATTACCTGCTGGTAAAGTAGCAATATTTATAGATATTAAATTGTTGCCAACAATACCTTGTTGTTGTTTTTGAGCTACCAATACTGCCATATTATTATATATTGATGTACTTATTAAAACTGGCTGCACCAACGTTACACTTGCATTAATAATAGTGGTAGCAGGGTTTGGATATACCTGCAAAGTGCAAGTATTAGTCGTTGGTATTGATTGATTAATATAAATTGTTTTACAAATTGTTTTTACACAACCGTTAGCATAGGTAGCTTTTACACATACATTGTAATAACCAGAGTCTAAGAATAAATACGTAGGATTATTGGTATTAATAGTAGTAGTACCTGTGGCTGCTGTAGTTGGTATTCTTGTAATAGTCCATTGTTGGCTTATTGCGGCTGTGTTAGATGATATTGAAAATCTAACTCTGTTTGGCACTAAAGAATCTCTTGTATCATTTACACCAAGGGTAATATTATTACAATTAATTGTAGACAAAATATTTATAGTGGTACAAGTTGTAGAAGCGCAATTATTATTTTTATAAGCTGTTAAACAAACCGTGTAGTTGCCAGCATTTGCATATTGGTGATTAGCGTTTGCTCCCTGTGCTCCTGTTCCATCTCCAAACGTGTAAGTGTATTGTACATTACTTTGAATAAAATTAGGCGAAAACGTTGCTACATTATTTAAAACACTAGTACCGTACAATGATAATTGATTACAAGAAATAGGTTCTAGAATATTTATACTATCACATTTATAACTTATGCATGCACCATTTTGTATACGTAAGCAAACATAGTACCTACCAGCTTGTGCGTACGTATGCATAGCATTCCAAGTCGTTGCAGTAGTACTATCTCCAAAACTCCACAATGCGGTAGCTGTTGCTAATTGCGAAACGGCATTAGTAAAAATTATTTTTTTATAATTTACCGAGTCTGCACGCCAAGTATAGTTTGCAATAATATTACAAAGCTGTACAACATTTATTGTATAACATTTTTCACTCACACAATTTGTAAGTATTCCATTAGGGTTTCTTTTTATTATACGCAAGCAAACGTGGTATGTGCCTGTATTTGCGTAGGCATGTGTGGAGTTTAATTGATTTGATGTTGTGCCATCTCCAAAGGCCCAACGGATAGAATCAGTAGCAGAAAGCGGTGCAGACGTATTTACAAAATGGTAAGTATAATTTGCAACTGTTGGTAAACTATCTCTATAGCTATAAAAATTAGTTACAAGTGTACATGGTAAGCTAACCACAATTGTTTTGCAAAACTCCCTCACACATGGCGTAACACCTGAAATGGTTGTAGGTTTTTTTACTCTTATGCAAACTATATAAGTACCAGCTGCTGTATAAAAATGGTTAGGATTAATTTGGTTTGATGAAGTACCATCACCAAATGTCCATGTAATAGAATCTCCACTTGCGTAGCCAATAGTTGTATTGCTAAAATGTATTAAATTAGATTGTAAAGAATCAATATTATTAGAAAAATTGGCTTGCATATTGCAAGGGATTACAGGCGGTGCTACAACAACTAAATAACATTTTTCACTCACACAATATGAAAGCACTCCATTAGGGTTTCTTTTTATAACCCTCAAGCAAGCATTATATGTACCAGCTGTTGTGTAAGTATGAGTTGGATTTATTTGACTAGAACTTGCACCATCTCCAAATGTCCAACGAATAGAATCCGATGTAGCAAGTGGAGTAGATGTGTTGGTGAAATGATAAATATTAGGAATGGTTACAACACTATCTCTATAATAAGTAAAGTTTGAGATGAGATTACAATTAGGAAAAGCTGCCAATATAGTAATTGGTCTGCAAGTTTCGTTTATACATACTGGCATACCAGCAACTGAACTAGCCTTTTTTACTCTTAAACAAACTGTATAAACCCCAGCTGCGGAATAAAGATGATTTGGATTTTGAACGTGAGACACAGGAGAACCATCTCCAAAATTCCAAGTCAAAGTATCTGTACTATTAAAAAGATAAGTCTGATTTGTAAAATGAACAGTAGTGGGTGCAAATGCAGAATCTGCATTACTTTGAAATCCTGCCTGTGTAAAACACTGATATGCTATTGTATCTATTTTGCATTTTTCACTTACGCAATTAGATAATGTTCCATTTGCATTTCTTTTAATAATACGTAAACATACATTATATATGCCAGGGCTATTAAAAGTATGAACTGGATTGAGTGAATTTGAGCTAGTTCCATCTCCAAAAGTCCATTTAATAGAATCAGAGGAGTTAAAATAAATAGAAGAGTTATGATAATAATATTCTAAAGATGTATTTGTGTTGTTTGAATTAACATAACTATAAAAATTAGTAGATAAAAGACATGCTCCTTGAGCAATTGAAACATATTGTGTAGAGCTATCTCTACAAAAGGTATTACTACTTGAGTCACTTCTTGAAACAAAATGATTGATTTGAAATGTTCCTGTTGGAAAAACACGAGCTGGAGATACAGCATTAGAAACGCTATAATTCCCATTCCCACCGTCAAAAAAATACCAAGTATGTCGAACATTTGGAGAATCTAAGGTAGCAGCGGTTGGAATAAACTTTACAGTAGAACTACTTAAATTTTGAGTAGTAAATGCAGCATCACAAGATTGTTGTGCATTAGCTTGCATAGTAACTATTGCGAGGAGCACAATTAAAAATGAGTAAATTTTTTTCATAGCATTGTTTTGATAATGTTTATAATTTAATATTATTTAAAGATCCATTAGAGATTAAAGTTACCTACATAGTATCAATTATTTTCTCTTATTTGTTGTAGCATTTTTTCTATAGCACGCCTACCTGCTCTGCCTGTGCCACTGTAGCCATTTATATGTATACTAAAAAGGAGTAACTTATTTTTTTGTGTATATAAATAACCACTTAATGAAACATTGTTACTCATGCTACCTGTTTTTGCAAATATTTTACCAGCGGCATTTTCATAATAACCTTTTAGTGTGCCTTGCCCTGCTGTTGGTAAAATTCTTTTGATTCTTTCTATTCCAAATTCGTTTTTCATTTTATCTAATAAATAAATAAAATCTTTGGGGCTAAATAAATTGTAACGACTAAGCCCACAACCATCTACCCAACGAGGTTTAGTAGGTAAGTCTTTAAAATCTGTAGCAAGTAACGTATCAATAATTTTTTCATCACTCATGTAGCCTAGTTTTTCATTGCTTACCATTAGTAAGGTTTGCTCTGCAAAAAAATTATCGCTGTTGTGCATCATAGGATGTAAGAGAGAATCTGTGGGCTGGGAATGAATCTCCATTTTTTTCCAATTATAACTTACACTATCTGGTAAGGTTGGAAAGCCAATATTAATTTTTTTATGAATTGAATCTTCTAATAAATTGGTAGCTAGTTTTAGAGATGTAATAAATGCTGTTGTAAATGTTTCGGTTGTTTTATTATTTAGCTTTATAGTAAAATCATTTTTAAAAAAATCTCTTTCAATGCTGCTTTCTATATTTTCTAATTGTGATGCAGAATCGTTGGGGCTTGATCTTCCCGCGCGCGCCC
>JANXOQ010000483.1 GCA_025357775.1 Ferruginibacter sp.
CAATTACAAAAAGCTAAATGAGCAAAAAACTTATACGATTTGATTGGGCAATAAAAAGACTTTTACGAAACAAAGCAAACTTTGTAGTATTAGAAGGTTTTTTGAGTGAACTTTTGTTTGATAACATTAAAATTGAACAAATTCTTGAAAGCGAAAGCAATCAAGAAATGGACGATAATAAATTTAATAGAGTTGACATTCTAACTAAAAACTCTAAGAATGAACTAATAATTATTGAAATACAAAGTACATACGAGATTGATTATTTTCACAGAATGGCTTTTGGTGTTTCGAAAAGTATTTCTGAAAATCTAAAATTGGGACAAAAGTACTCTGAAATAAAAAAAGTAATTTCAATAAACATAGTGTACTTTGACCTTGGACAAGGACAAGATTATATTTACAGAGGAAAAACTGACTTTGTAGGACTTCACCAAAACGATATTTTAGGACTATCAGAAAAACAAAAAACAACTTTCTTAAAAGAGAAAGTTTCTGACGTTTTTCCTGAGTATTATTTATTGAAAGTCAACCAGTTTAACGACAATTCAAAAGACACTTTAGACGAATGGGTTTATTTTTTGAAAAATAGTGAAGTAAAAGATGACTTCAAAGCAAAAGGATTAAAAGAGGCAGGAGAAGTTTTGGATATAATGAGATTAGAGCAAGACGATCAGTACGGCTATAATCGCTATTTAGATAGTTTGCACTTGAAAGCGAGTGAAGTATTTTCTTTACAGACCGAGGCAGAATTTAAAGTTGAAGAACGTAAAGCGACTGAAATTGCTATTAAATCACTAAATAAAGGGCTTGATAATGAAATAATAGCCGAAATTACAGGATTGACTATCGAAAAGATTGAAGAATTGAGGAACAAGCAAAAAAAATAAATCTTAACCCAACAAGGGGTTTTGCAAAAGTTGTACAGACGGAATAACAACGAGCATTTGTAATTCTAATTGGCATTTGTTAGGGCAGATGTAATTCTATTTCCCCACCTTAACCAAGCCCAGTTCGTAAACGGCAATGTACCGTAGTAATATTAAAGCAGTAAAATAAAAAAAAAGTATAGGTATAAGTTCTTAAAGAAATTATAAATTAAAATACCCCGAAATTTTTCAGGGTATTTTAGATTATGACTTAATATTTTTTTTAAACATCATTACTGTCTTTTAAATTGCTATTTTTTTTGCTATATGCAAAGTAAATAACTATACCTATTGCTAACCATCCAAACAATCTTAACCAGTTTGTCCAGCCAAGACCAGCCATCATAAGCACACATGCAAGTACACCTAAAATTGGTATAACTGGCACCCAAGGCGTTTTAAACTGGCGAGGTAATTCTGGGTTTGTTTTGCGTAAAATTATAACACCAATACAAACTAAACTAAATGCAAATAGTGTTCCAATACTTGTCATGTCTCCCACAATATCGCCTGGTATAAATGCTGCAAAGGCACCAACTATAACTAGTATTACAAGATTAGCTTTGTATGGGGTTTGAAATTTTGGGTGCAAAGTTCCTAATACTTTTGGCAATAAACCATCTTTACTCATTGCATAAAAAACCCTGCTTTGACCTAAAAGCATTACTAAAATTACTGATGAAAATCCTGCTAAAATTGCAACCGTTACTAGCTTGCCTAGCCACTCATACCCCGGCATAAATGCATTTATTGCCATTACTACGGATGCCTCTTTACCTCCAGTTCTAAAAAACTCTACTGGTCCTAAACCTGTAAGTACATGCCCAAATAAAATATATAAAACAGTACAAACTGCTAGTGAACCAAGTATCCCAATAGGCATAGCTGTTTTAGGGTTTTTGGTTTCTTGAGCTGCAGTACTAACTGCATCAAAACCTATAAAAGCAAAGAACACTGTACCAGCTGCACCAATAATACCCCAAAAGCCACCGAAGCTATGGCTTATATTATTTGAATCTACATAAGTTGTAGCAGCCGGTATGTAAGGAGTATGGTTAGCAGGGTTTATAAAGCCCCATCCAAAAATAATTATCAAAATTACAATGGCAACTTTTGTAATAACGATTAAGCCATTTACAAATGCAGACTCTTGAGTACCTTTTATTAATAATAAACTTAGTAGTGCTACGATAGCAAATGCAGGAATATTCATAATGCCACCAACCCCTGTTGTGCTATGTTCAAAAGGAGAGTGGCACCACTCATAAGGTATGGCACTTGTATGCAAAACATTTATTAATAAATTATTTAAGTATTCACTCCAGGCAATGCCTACTGTGGCAGCACCTACAGCATATTCTAAAATTAAATCCCAACCAATAATCCATGCCATTAGCTCACCCATTGTAGCATAAGTATATGTGTATGCACTACCCGAGATTGGAATAGATGAGGCAAGTTCTGCATAGCATAACCCAGCAAGTGCACAACCTATAGCTGCTACAATAAAACCAAGGGTAACAGATGGACCTGCATTTTGTGCAGCCGCATTAGCTGTTCTTACAAATAAACCTGCACCAATAATAGCACCAATACCAAGTGCTACAAGTGCACCAGCACTTAGCGTTTTCTTTAATCCTTTTTCAGAATCTGCTGCCTCAGCAAGTAATAAATGTATTGGTTTTTTAGTAAATAAACCCATATCGTTTTTTTAATTTTTGTGGTAAATGAATTTGTAAAATACATTATTATTCCATAAAAACAATATAGAAATTTTTATTTGCTCAAAAGAAGCTAGTAACTTTTTAACTATTATATTGCAATTTATAATAACCGAATATGCACATTCAAAAAGAAAAGAAAAGTAAACTTACTTTATACATTGGTATTGGTTTGGTACTTGGTATTATAGCAGGTTTTTTGCTAAATACTTATTATGTAGGAAACGAAAATGAAAGTATAGCCGTTGCAGAATCTCAGCAGAAAATGCTTAGAGAAAAAATGAAACAATTTGAAAAATTATCAGATACAATATTATATAAAAATTTAATTGGTCAAAAGAGAAATGTAGAAGCAACTAAAAAAAATTTAGAAAAAAATATTGCTACAGATAAAACAGGTATAAAAGTATTTGAAGCTGTTACACTTTTAGCAGATTCTTTAAAGATTATAGACACAAGAGTAGCAGCATTAATGGATACATCAAATATTCAATATAAAGTATTAGCAAAGCAAGTAAATATTATTGCAATACAAAAAGCAGAAACAACAAAGATTAGAGATAAAAAACTTGATTGGTTTACTATTTTAGCAGATATATTTTTACGACTCATTAAAATGATTGTAGCGCCACTAGTATTTACAACACTGGTAGTAGGTGTAGCAAAATTGGGTGATATAAGTGCGGTTGGTAGAATAGGTGGTAAAACATTATTATGGTTTTTAAGTGCATCGCTTGTAAGTTTGGTATTGGGAATGATATTGGTAAATATTTTTGAACCTGGTATTGCTATGCACCTTGCATTGCCTGATGCTGCTGCATCTACAGGTATTGATAAGGCTGCTCTTTCCATAAAAGATTTTTTCTATCATGTGTTTCCTGCAAGCTTTGTAGATGCAATGGCTAAAAATGAAATATTGCAAATTGTAATATTTGCATTGTTTTTTGGTGTGGCCGCTGCCGCACTTGGAGATATTGCAATGCCTGTTGTAAAAGCATTGGATGCAGTAGCACATATCATTCTTAAAGTTACAGGTTATGTAATGAAGTTTGCACCTTTTGCTGTGTTTGGTGCAATGGCAGCTATCATTGCTAAGCAAGGTTTGGGTATTTTAAAAACCTATTCTATTTTTATTGGTGAGTTTTATTTTGGCTTAGGATTATTATGGTTGGTGCTTATTTTAGCAGGCTCATTATTTGTAGGAAAAAGAATTTTAACATTAATAAAAAGAATTAAAGAGCCTGCCTTACTTGCTTTTAGTACTTCAAGTAGTGAAGCCGCTTTTCCTAAGACAATGTTAGAACTAGAGCGCTTTGGTTGTAAAAAAAATATAGTAAGTTTTGTATTGCCTTTAGGTTATTCTTTTAACCTAGATGGTAGTATGATGTACATGACATTTGCTTCCTTATTTATTGCACAGAGCTACGGCATACATCTAGATATAGGTACACAAATAAGCATGCTTCTAGTGCTTATGCTTACGAGCAAAGGTATAGCAGGTGTTCCTCGAGCATCGTTAGTAGTAATTGCTGGTACATTGGCCACATTTAATATTCCCGAAGCAGGGCTTGCATTACTTTTAGGTATAGACCCACTGCTAGATATGGGGCGTAGTGCTACCAACGTACTTGGCAATAGTATAGCTACAGCTGTGGTGAGCAAAATGGAAGGAGAATTAGGGGTTGGGGAATAATAAATTTTAATAGTATAAAATTTTCAATGAGAAAAATTATTTTAATTGCACTAGCATTTATATTAGTACAAAATGTAAAGAGCCAAGACAGTATTATCGTAAAAATTAAAAATCAATATAAAGCAGATGCTAAGGATATTGTTGTAACACTAAATGGAAGCCCTGTGTTGGTTGCTAATAAATCGTTTATAACAATGCCTAAAAATATGGTTGTATTATATGATGTGGTTGGCAAAGATTATGTAGCTACAAAGTTTAGTATTGTAAATGTAGATAAGGATAACGTAGTTACCATTAATAAAACATTTACTTGGAAAGATTTACTAACACCCATGTTTTATATAATTTTTGGTGGGCTGTGGTTCGTAGTTTTTGTAATATTTGCTGAAACAGGTTTGTTTGCAGGGTTCTTTTTACCAGGTGATTCTCTATTGTTTGTTGCAGGTATTTATAGTTACGATTTAATAAAAAGTGGAGTAGGGGTTGATGCTGGTGCATTTACTAATTTAATATTTCTTGGGGTAATAATATCCATAGCTGGCATAATTGGGAACTTCGTAGGATATTGGTTTGGCAGAAAAAGTGGCCCATTTTTATTTGAACGAAAAGATACTTTTTTCTTTAGAAAAAAATATTTGTTTCAAGCAAAAGATTTTTATGATAAACATGGTGGTGGCGCTATAGTGATGGCAAGGTTTTTACCCATAGTAAGAACATTTGCGCCAATTGTAGCAGGCATTGTAGGTATGGAGAAAAAGAAATTTACTTTTTATAATATTGTAGGATGTGTAAGTTGGGTATTTGCAATGCTTTTTGCAGGGCATTATTTACAAGAATTATTTTTGCATAAATTTCAATTTGACTTGAGGGAGCATCTTGAGCTAATAGTTATAGGAATTGTGTTTGTAACTACAGCCCCTGTAATTATTAAAATTATTTTTGGGAAATCAAAATCTCAAATTGAAAAAGCTATCTAATTTGTATGCAGCAAAACAATAAATCAACTCCTATTTTTAGTGTAGCTGTTTTAGTAGCAGCGTTAGGTTATTTTGTAGATATTTACGATTTGCTTTTGTTTAATATTGTAAGGGTAGATAGTTTGGGTGATGGTGTAAAAGGGTTAGGGAATGCTGCATCCTTAACAATGTCTAAAATAGCATTTGCTGAAATGACAAAATCTCAAGGCGAATTTATTATAAGTATTCAAATGATAGGCTTACTAATCGGTGGTATTCTTTGGGGTATTATTGGTGATAAAAAAGGAAGGCTTAGTGTATTATTTGGTTCTATTGTTTTGTACAGTATGGCCAATATTGTAAACGGATTTGTGCAAACACCTAACCAATACGCACTAGTACGCTTTGTAGCAGGTATTGGCCTTGCAGGGGAGCTTGGAGCAGGCATTACGCTTGTAAGTGAGCTAGTAGCCAAAGAAAAAAGAGGAATGGTAACATCACTTGTAGCAGGCATAGGGCTTACAGGTGCTGTGTTTGCGTATTTTATTTCTTTAGCTTTTGACTGGCGTACTTGTTATTTTATAGGTGGTGGTATGGGGTTTTGTTTGTTATTATTAAGGGTATCCGTTTTTGAAAGTGGCATGTACAAACAAGTAAAAGAAAGCAATGTTATAAAAGGTAATTTTTTAATGTTTTTTAATGATGTTGCAAGGTTTAAAAAATATATTTGTGCCATTTTTATTGGTTTACCTACTTGGTATGTTATTGGTATATTGCTAGCGTTCTCTAATAACTTTGCAGAAAAATTTGGTATAGCTGAAAAAGTTTTGCCTAAAAAAGCTACTATGTTTGCATATATATTCATAGCTATTGCTGATGTGCTTATAGGGCTCATAAGCCAATGGCTAAAAAGTAGAAAAAAATCAATTTTAATATTTTATTGTCTTACCATTATTGGTATCGTTTTATACTTTAACCAACAAGGAGGCACTGCAATTACAATGTATGCTGTATGCGCTTTTCTTGGTTTTGCTACTGGCTTTTGGGCATTGTTTGTTACTATGGCTGCGGAGCAGTTTGGTACAAACTTAAGGGCTACCGCTACTACCACAGCTCCAAATTTTGTTAGAGGTTCATTGCCAATAATGTTATTGTTGTTTAATTGGTTTCAAAATATAAATGCAGGAGCTGCTAATGCTTATGTAACAGCCGCAGTATGGCTTGGTGTAATTGTAATGGTAATAAGCATTACCGCTTTGTATTTTACTAAAGAAACCTTTGGTAAAGATTTAAATTTTGTAGAAGAATAGTACACTCTTGATTTTTAAGAACATAGTTACTAACGCTTATGCGAATTATTTAAAAATTCTGAATTTTAAACGAATTATTTTAAAGCTGGATAATTTACAAAATGTAATAATTCTAAAAAAAATAAAAAATGAACGTTGATAGTTGGGTAAACATATTTGAAGAAAGTATAAAACAATTTCACATTAAGGATGATGTAGATGTGGCAGTGGATAATCCATACACAAAAGATTCTTTTGAATACTTACTATTTATAAAAAATTGGATAGATACGGTGCAATGGCATTTGGAAGATATTATTCGAAGTCCTCATTTATCTGGTGAAGAAGTATTAGCCCTAAAAAGAAGAATAGATTCATCTAACCAACAAAGAACAGACTTGGTTGAGTTTATTGATAGTTGGTTTTATAATAATTTTAGTAATGTAGAAAAGCATGTAGATGCTGGTTTTAATACTGAAACACCCGCATGGGCAGTTGATAGGCTTTCAATTCTTGCATTAAAAATTTATCATATGCAAATAGAAGCAGAAAGGATAGAAGCAACTATTGAACATAGGAATGCATGTTCACAAAAATTGAATATTCTATTAACGCAAAAAACAGACCTGTGCGTATCCATAGCACAATTGCTAGATGATATTGCTAAAGGGAAAAAATATATGAAATTGTATAAGCAAATGAAAATGTACAATGATGAAACCTTAAACCCAGTTTTGTATAACCAAAAAAAATAATGATAAAACCTCCTAAGCACATAATGGCCATTCGTTTTTCTGCATTGGGAGATATTGCAATGATTGTTCCTGTAATTAAAAATGTATTATCACAAAATCCTACACTAGAAATTACTTTTGTATCCACACCATTTGTAAAGCCGTTATTTGAAGGTATTGAAAGACTTTATTTTTTTGGTATAAATGTAAAAGATTATAATGGAGTAATAGGCATATATAAAATGAGCCAATTATTAAAAAAAAGTATTGCTTTTGATGCCATTGCTGACTTACACAATGTATTACGCACAAAAATTATTAGGTTTTTTATTTCTAGTAAATTCAATGCTGTTTTAGATAAAGAACGCAAAGAAAAAAAGGCTTTAACTAGAAAAAAAAACAAAATTTTGCAACCCTTAAAGCCAATGGTAGAAAAGTATGCAAATGTGTTTAAGAATTTAAATTGTGAAGTAGCATTAAAAAAGGATATTAGCATTACAAAACTTCTAGGTAATATATCTCTAATGCCATTTAAAATTAGTGGTTTTGAAAATATTATTGGTATAGCCCCATTTGCAAAACATGTATCTAAAATGTATCCAATTAATAAAATGATACAGGTTGTTCAATTATTGATACAAAACCCTTTAAATAGATTAATAATTTTTGCGTCCAAAAAAGAAATTGCAACATTAGATAGTTACTTTTTAAACACAGATAATCTATTTTTTCTTCCACAAAAAATTACATTTGAAAATGAGTTAAATGTAATTTCTCAGTTAGATGTAATGATTAGTATGGACTCTGCAAACATGCATTTAGCTTCGCTTTATGCTGTACCTGTTGTATCTATTTGGGGTGGTACACATCCACTTGCAGGTTTTTATGGTTGGGCACAAAATGAAAAAAATATTGTACAAATAGAAATGCCATGCAGACCTTCTTCTATTTTTGGCAACAAACTATGCCCTGTGCATGGTACAAAAGGTTGCATGCAACAAATAACGCCTATGATGATTGTAGAAAAAGTAATGGAATTACTATAATCCAGATGTCCTTGTTAAAAGTAATACAATTAGTAATTAATCAATACTATTTTCAAATATTTTATCGTTGCTTAGCAAAAACATAAATTATGAAAAGTTTCTTTTTGCAAATAATAATTTTTCTATTTGTAAATACCACTAAGGCGCAAATGTCTATAAATATTTTGTGGACAGACAAGGCAAACTTAGAGCAAAAGAATACTATTTATTACAATGCTGCTAAGAAACTTTTCATAATTTATGTTTTTGCTAAGCAACGATAAAATATTTGAAAATAGTATTGATTAATTACTAATGGAATTACTATAATCCAGATGTCCTTGTTAAAAGTAATACAATTAGTA
>JANXOQ010000001.1 GCA_025357775.1 Ferruginibacter sp.
AGCATAATTTTTATTAAAGAACCTAAGCGTTTTATTAAAAATAAATGTAGGCAATGCCAATATTTTTTTTATTTTACTGGTATTAGATTCAAAATAAATAATATTTTTTTTACCTATATTATCTACTTCAAATCCTTTAGGCTGTGGGGCATATATTGTTACATTAAAAATTTTACTTAATGCATCGTATATACCCAATGTAGTAGGTGAGTATGCAATATGGGGAGAAGGGAATAATATTAAAACATTTTTTTGCTGCATAAGTATTTACTTTTATAAAAATGTAATAAAACATGTATTATCTAATCAATAAAACAGATCCTTTCATTGTTTTTTGTACTCCTTCTTTTATAAAATTACAATACCAAACATAAGAACCTATTTCACAAACATTGCCATTAAAATTCCCTTTGCTGCGAATCAAAATTCAGTATCTTTTTAAGCAAAAAATAAAAAATATTTTTCATTTGAATATTTATTTATCCAACATCATCAAAGCTAGTGCTTGAAGATTAATGTTAGTTTTGTATCCTATCGATTTAATTAAGGTATTATCAGACACTAATTTTTTATACGACGATTTAAAATTACCATTCTCCACTACATAGTCTTTATAATTTTTTCCAACAATCTTAAAACATTCTTCTACCCATTCTTTTATTGAATGGCCTTCGCCACTACTTATGTTTACTTCAAAAATTTCATCTTGATTTACAAGCAACCAAATTCCTTCTACTATATCACCAGCAAACGACCATTCTTTTACTACCGATAAATCACCAATTTCTAATTTTTCGTTACTACCAGCCCCTATTCGTTTTACAGCTTCACTTATCTTTTTAGTTACATGCCTTTCACTACGCAAAGGACTGTCATGATTAAAAAAATATCCTACATAAGTTTTTACTCCAATACTTCTAAAATATCGAGCTGCATACACACTCTGTATTCTACTTATGGAGTAAGCATCATTGGCTGCAAATAGGTCTGTTTCCTTTATAGGCTCTCCACTATTTACAAATTGTAAACCACTGCCAGATATAAAAACTTTTGTATGAATTGAAAATTGTTTTACGGCTTCTAAAATATTGAGTGTACCAGTAGCAATAGTTTGATGATTTTCAAAAAGTACATCATGCCTTGTTGTGGAATTGGCTGCTAAATGAAAGATATAATCTGCCTGTGTACTATTTATTAGTTTGCTAACTTCTGTAAAATTAGCTATATCAACTTGGAGAAAATTTTTATTTCTACTAACAGCCACTACTTCAATATTTTTATTTTGCAAAAGTTGGGTTAGATAAAATCCATCTTGACCATTTGCTCCGAAAATTATTGCTTTCATAACTACTTTTTCTTTCTAAATACAAATGTTGCAAAAGTGTAACGATATTTTTCAACTAATACAAAATCTGGATTAAGGCAATCCCAATCACCAACATCAACTAATTCACATCCGGGAATGTAAGAAAGCATTCTTTCTTCCATATCTTTTTTTGTATAAAAACGTTCATCCACATCTGGTTTTAATTCTCCTAAAACCCAACCATCTTTATAATCGCAAGTTATTACGGCTACACCACCTGGCGCAAGCAAAAACTCTATGCTTTCTAAAAAAGTTTTATCATTTGGATCATGCTCAATTACTGATGTTGAGAAAATAATATCATACGTGCCTTTTTCAGTATCAGGTTTTGTACAATAATCTTGTAAAAAATAATTTAACATCGGGTCAATTTCTTCGATTTGATAACCCATTTTAATTAAAGTCATTGAAGCAGTATCTTCATAACTACCTACACATAATAATTTTGAATCTTTTTTTTCTTTTAAAAAATTATATACTGTATCAAATACAAAAGCTTGTTGAACATTTGCTCTGTCAATTTTTTTAGACATCGTTTTTGGGACTGCTTTAAACAATAAATCAATTGCAGGCTTGTATAAATTTCGAGCTTCGTCATTCAATATTCTATTCAACTTAATATTACTATTAGTTTGGGCTATTGGTAAATAATATAAATCTTTATCAATAATTAAATCATCTTTTGAAGCAGATTCTGTGTCTCTAAGCCAAGTAAATGAACTATTAGGTATAGTTAATTTTTTCTTAAATATATTCTTCAATTTATTTATTACACCAGTTTTAGGATATACAATGTTTGAAGATTTATATAATGCTGAATTTAAAATTCTTTCATATTCCCAAAGTAAATTTTTACTATCCCAACCTTCAACTGTTTTTTTTAATGGCTCAAACCCATTTGCTAAAATTTGTTTTAATGAAGAATTTTCAACACAAATGCTTGGCTTAATATTTAAAAGTTGTCTAAACAATGGGCAATTTGAAACTGCTACTGGTCGTTGGACTGCCAGCGCATTATCAGTTGCGCTAGATATTCCTCTGCCAGTACCTTCTTTATCTTGGTATAAAAATACATTCAAATCATTTCCAGCTAAAAAACTAAATAGCTCCTTCTCCTGTAAAAATTCGTGTGAAATTTCTAATTTTATTTTTTCATTTTTTATTAAAGCCTTGCATTCTTGGGCAATTTTTTTTGCATTGCTTCCATATTTATCTCCAAACTCTGCAAAAGGAATATTAAATCTAATTATAGCTTCCTCAAATTCATTTTGTACTTTTTTAACAATTTCTTCAAATCCTTTGTTTGGAGTACCAAAACCAAAACTTCCAATTACTGGGATAGTAGAATTAGCTAAAATTTTGGTGTTAATATATTTAGGCACTAAACGACCTGTTTTGTAAACGAATGGGCTTTTTAGAAGTAAAGTAGGGTCCGCTGCTATATAAAAATCAAACAAGGAATTGAGCATTTTTTTTGAATCACCATAAACTATTTCATTTCTATACGCAGTTGCATTATCAGCTATCTCTTGTGTAATTTCATGAATAATTCCTAACTGTACACAATTTATTGTTGCAATATTATTTTTGTACCTTCCTTTGGTATGTTTTACGCATAGCCAAGGCATTACCGCTGGATGATAATTATAAATAATAGCTTTAGGGTTATTACTAGATATTGCATTTTCCAATTCTCTCAAAGATTCGCATTCTACCTTTATAAAATTGTATTCTGAAGAATTTTTAATCGCTTCATAAATATCTTTACCAAATTGATAAACTCCGCATTGTTGTTTTGTGTGTGTAACAAATAAAATATTTTTACTCATCTTTTAAATATTAGGGATAATTAAATAATTTATTTCAGAAACAACATCTATAAATTTATAGTTTATACTTCTTACAAATTCAACGTAATCATTAAATGTTGTTCCAAAGTTCTCTTGAACAGGCTGTTCAAATTCAAAAATTATTACTGGCTTGTGTTTCAAAATCGTTTGTTTTGCGCCCTGCATAGCAAATAAATCTGCTCCTTGTACATCAACTTTAATAAAACTAATAGGTGTTTGAATATCTAAACTATCGATAGTAATTGTTTTTACTGGAACCCCATTTTTTGAATCAGAGATTAATGCTAGACCGCTGTAAGGAGCTCCTTTAAATGCTGATGTATGGGAAAAATCATGTTGTGGAAAATATAAAGTTTCTCCATCTTTATTATGCACTGCATTTTCTAGTAAAGTAACATTATTACAGTTATTGGCGCTAATATTTTTCTTTGTAAAATTAAAAACAAAATTTTGGGCTTCAAATGAATATACTCGTCCTTCATTACCAACAAGTTTTGAAAATTCAATACTCATTTGTCCAAAATTTGCTCCTAAATCTAAAACGGTGGTGCCTTTTTTAATATATTTTTTGGCCACCAATATTATTTCAGGTTCAAAATAATTACCTCTTGCTATATTTTTGGCAACACCATCAACATCAAATTGAAGGGGCAAAAAATATTTTCCGATTGGTGTCTCACAATAAAATTCGTTTTTATCTTTTGAGAGATTGGGATAAACATCTCCCAAATAAGGTTGCTTTATAATTTCGTAATTTCTTCTATTTAAAAACCCACGGATTGCTTTCTTTAACATATATCAAAATATTTTCTTATTTCTTCATTATCTCAATCTTCGGTACAGGAAAAATAAATCCTGTTCCTTTGTCTAATGCTTCCTTTTCTCTTATTACAAATTCATCTTTAAAATGCCATGGTAGTACCAAATAATAATCAGGATTCATAGCCCTACTTTCAGCTTCGCTTATAATTGGAATATTTGTACCTAATGTAAATGCTCCGTATTTATCTTCGTTACGCTCCGCTGCATATTCTACCAAATTATGGTCAATATTACACCATTGTAAAATAGTATTTCCTTTTGTAGATGCACCATACACATGTACTTTTTTACCTTCATTTTTATATTTTACTAGCAAGTCGTACAACTCACTTTTTAAAATATTAATTCTTTGTTGAAATGCCACATAAGGCTTATCGGTATCCAGTTCCAAATCAAATTCTTTATGCCTTGTTTCATTTATTAAAGCATAATTTTCTTTGGTATCGTACTTACTATTTTCTTTATGGGTAGCATAACATCTTATACTTCCACCATTTATTTCATTAAAAGAAATTTTAAATGTTTTCATTCCGCCAAGTGCCAATATTTTTTCTAACACAGCAAGGCTATAAAATTCTAGATGCTCATGGCAAATGGTATCATAACTATCCAG
>JANXOQ010000066.1 GCA_025357775.1 Ferruginibacter sp.
GACGGGCAGCACATTTGATGGTCAGCGAGAACAGTATCTCGTCCATTGCTACCACCACCGCTTGCAAATATGGCTATGTTCATTTTAATAATATTTTACATAACATTATTGAAAAATAAAATAGAGAAGTGATTTTCATAGTGTGTAATATCTAATAAATAACTAATCAACCAATCTACTAATCAATTTTATCCTTTCTCCCACTAATTCTCCTCCAAACCTTCTTTAAATAATTTTTAAAAAAAGCAAATTGCCCTAGTGGAATACTCACTAATATTACTGCCATTGGCCAAAGAATTGTTATTAATATTACATAAAGTACAATCCATAAAAAACCTTTGTCAATATTTGTAAGGGTAAGGATTTTTCTACCTACATACCCACATAGGCTACCACCTAAAGCAAATGTGATAATTATTAATACCAGTTGCAGTAATCCAACTTTCCATTTTTGTTGCAGCTTATTTAGCATTGCGCAAAAATCATTCAAAAAATTGGGAAAACAATTTTGCTAGGTATTATTTTTAAAAATATTGTAAATTTTACTTCAATATTGTGTGGTTATAAAATAAAGTGGCAGGTTAAACATCAGCCACGGCTCAAAGCACTGAAGCATTTAATTTTAATGCAAAAAAAGCCCTCCTTTTACAGGAGGGCTTATAAAAGATATTTTAAAAAAATTATTTTACCAATTTTAATTCATCAATCAAATTTTTTGCACCGCCTAGTTTATCTACACACCACAGTACATAGCGCACATCTACACATATTGTTCTGTTAAGGTCTTTGTCAAAAGCTATTTTGTGGCTTAGGGCTTCGTAGTTACCATCAAAAGCAAGGCCTATTAAGTTTCCATTTGCATCAATTACAGGTGAGCCAGAGTTACCACCAGTAATATCATTAGTAGTTATAAATGCCACCACCAAGTCGTTTCTTGTTTTATCTATATATTGTCCAAAATCTCTTTTCTTTAATAGTTCTACTTGTTTTGTAGGTAAATCAAATTCATAGTCACCTGCCACATATTTTTCTAACAACCCCTTGCTAGTGGTTATATAATCATACTTTACTGCATCTCTAGGAGCATAGCTTTTTACATTACCAAAACTTACTCTCATGCTAAAGTTTGCATCAGGGTACATTTTTGCAGCAGCAGCTGGGTCTTTTTCCATAATGCCTTTTAAGTATGCACGACCAAGCTCATTATTTTTAGTAGCAAAAGTTGTAAAGTTTGGTGCATACTTTAGATTGTAGTTTTTAGCAAAAGATGCTGCATAATCAAATGCAGGGTCTGCTTGTAATGCCACAGCATCTGGCGTAGCTATAAATGATGCCCACTTAGCATCATCCAGTATAATCGTTTTTGCAAATAAATCTTTTGCCCATTTTTTATAAGTGGCTTCGTCTTTTAAATCTCCATAGCTGGCTTTTATTTTTTCGTAAAAGCCTATTGGGTGCTGGTTTTTATCTATATCATTGTAAAACATCATAGCGGCAGCAGCTACTATTTTTTCATCGCTTACAGTATTTGCTGCTTCCATATAATTTTTTCTACCAGCTTCTGCACCTGCTATTGCTTTCTTTAAATCATCTGCTGTAGCACCTATTTTTGTAAGGGCAGTTTCTATACCTTGCAATTGTGCAGCATAAGCTGCCAATGGCGAACCGAGTATACCTTCTATTAAATATTGACGTTGCTTTGAATAAGGAGTCCATGCTGCATAGTTACTAGCATATTCACCCAAAATATTTTTATAATCTTGTTTGTTTGCTGCCCATGTAGAAAAATTATTTTCATAAGCTTGCTTTTGCTCAAAGGTTTTAAACTTTAAAAGTTGTTTAGTTTCTCCTTCAAAAAATTTCCAATAGTTGGCTACACTTGCATAGTTGCTTGCTAGTTTTAATTTTACAGCAGGGTCTTTTATCATTTGCTCATGCATATATTTCAAACGCATATCTCTCAATCTTACTAATGATGGATTCTCTACTTCGTTTTTCAATTTTACTCCGTAGCTAGTTTCATATCTATTTGTACCACCTGGGTAACCATATATCATTGAATAGTCGCCATCTTTTATACCTTTTATACTTACTGGTAAAAAATGCTTTGGCTTAAGTGGCACATTGTCTTTGCTAAAAGGAGTTGGCTTTCCTTCTTTACTACCGTATACTCTAAATATTGAAAAATCACCTGTGTGACGAGGCCACTCCCAGTTATCAGTATCACCACCAAACTTTCCTACACTCTCTGGCGGTGCACCCACCAAGCGTATATCGCTGTACGTTTGGTATACATACATAAGGTATTGGTTACCTTTAAACATGCTATAAATTCTACCTGCAAGTGAGTTGTCTTTATCCAAAACTTTATCAGTAATAGATTTGTAAACATCTTGCATTTTTTTTGTACGCTCAGCCCAGCTAAGCCCTTTTACAGCTGCTTCTACTTCGTTGGTAACATCTACAATTTTGTTTAAAAACTGTACGGTAAGTTTGCTTTGTATTTCTTGCCCCATATTGTAGGCATAAAAACCATCACGCAAATAATTATTTTCTACAGAACTTGCCGTAGCTATAGCATCGTAGCCACAATGATGGTTGGTAAATATTAATCCTTTATCGCTCACAATTTCTCCAGTACAACCACCACCAAATATTAGTATGGCATCTTTTAAAGATGATTTGTTTACAGAGTACAATTGCTCTTTGGTAAGTTTAAGTCCACGCTTTACCATATCATTATAAACCTGTTGCCCAAGCAACATGGGTAGCCACATGCCTTCATCAGCCTTTGCTTTAAAAATACTTGCCACTAATACAAGGGAAATAATAATTTTTTTCATAAGTAAATTTTAATTTTTTTGTATGACGAATGTACAATTAAAGAGTGGTTTAAACAACACTGGCAATGATTTGCAAAGACAGCGTAAGCCTGTGAGAAGTGTAGCACAAAAATTTTTAAAAAATTTGTAACTTTATAGAATCTACCATCGTTATATTATAAATAACCTAAAAAATGTAACTTTTTTAATTAAGATTTTTTCAAAAACTGTATGACAGAAAAAGAATATAACGAATGTGTAAATATGTATGCAGATAATGTGTATCGTTTTATTCTAAAAAATCTTAAAAATGAAGAAGACGCTAAAGATGTGGTACAAAGTTCTTTCGAAAAAATGTGGCTAAATAGAGAAACAGTAGATAACGTAAAATGTAAAAGTTTTCTATTTACAGTTTCGTACAATACAATGATAGACCATATTAGAAAAAATAAAAGAATAATATTAAAAGAAGATTTTAGTGAAACAGCTTTGGGCAGTAACACACAAAAGCAAAATACAAATCGAATATTACAAGAGGCACTTAGTAAGTTATGTAAAAGAGATAGAAGTTTGATAATGCTGAAAGATTATGAAGGATACAACTACGTGGAAATAGGTGAAATAACTGGGTTGAATGAAAGTCAAGTAAAAGTTTATTTGCATAGAGCAAGATTACAAATTAGAGAGTATTTGGTAAAAGTAGAAAATGTGATATAGATATTAGACACAAGATTTTTGGATTTTAGATAAAAAAGTAAAATGAACATCAACCGTAATAATTATGAAAACTTTTTTCTGCTATACGCAGATGGAGAGTTGCGGGCAGATGAAGGTGCTGCTGTGGAGGAATTTGTAGAAGCGAATAAGGATTTGAAGATTGAATTAGAAATGATACTAGCTGCTGTACTACCTGTGGAAGAATTTTTATTTATCGATAAAAATTTTTTGTACAAAGCGCCGACATTTGATACTGTATTGCAATCAAAATTATTATTGCAAATTGATAATGAGCTTGCCCCAATTGAATTGGAATTGGTAAATAAAACTGTAGCAAGTAATAGTGCTGCAAAAAAAGAGTTGGAATTATTGCAACGCACAAAATTAGACATACAAGAAAAAATAGTATTTGCAGAAAAGCATTTGTTGTATAAAAAAGAAAGAGATAATGTAATTGCTTTTGGATGGCTAAGATGGGCTTCAGCAGCTATGCTTATTGGGTTTGGATTATTTATAGGAATAAAAATAGTGAGTAATAAACAAACTGGAAACAGCACTAATGTAGTGGTATCCGTAAATAAACCAGTAGAAAATAAAAACGCAATGATTGCAAATGATAGCTTAAAAAATATTATTGAAAATGTAGTAACAACAAATGTTACAACAACCAACACAAGTAACAATAATAGTAGCAATGCAAATAGAATAATAGAAGAATTAAATACAACTAACAATACTGTAGCTAGTCAAAAAAATATTGTATCAAAAAAAGATAGTCGTTTAAAAACCAATGCAGCTAGCAAAACAACATATGACCCCAAAAATGAAAAGCAAACTCTATTAGTAATTAATCAAAACAAATATTTACCAGATGGTACACAACTGCCTCTAGAAAAAACAATACCAATAAAAAATGAACCAATATTAATAGCTGCAACCAACCAACTAATAGATACAAAGCAGCCTATTATAAAAGATGAAAATATAGTGCCATTGGAAACTAACTACACACAAGCAATGGCTGTTGCTACAGCTGAAAAAAATGAAAATAAAATACTTTATATGGACGAAGATGCAGTAAAGCATACAAAAGTTGGAGGTTTTTTTAGAAAAGTAAAACGCTTTGTAGAACGCACCGCTAATATTAAAACAGGAAACACTTTACAAATAGCAGGCTTTGAAATAGCTGCACTATAACCAACATTTACAAATTTTAAAAAACAACAATTATGAAAAGAATATACTTTTTAGCAGCACTCTGTGCCCTTGCTACAGCTAGTTTTGCGCAGCAATCAAGCTCAAAAGATAGTAGCACTGCAAAAGCTTCTAAAAGAGATACAATTAGAATAGGCAGCATACTAATTATAAAAAAACGTAAAGGCACAGAAACAGACTCCGTAGAAGTATACAACGACTACAGAAATGCAAAAAGAAACAAAAAAGTAAGTACAAATTACCTCATACTTGATGTAGGTTTTGCTAACTGGAGCGACCAAACAAACTACGCTAATGCAGTAGGTATGGTGGTAAACAGACCAGGTACAGCGGCATTTTCCGCAGAAGATATGACATTGAGAGCGGGCAATAGTGCCAATATAAATTTATGGTTATTTATGCAAAAAATAGCTTTACATAAAAGCAATATAAATTTAAAATATGGTTTAGGGTTAGAATATAATAATTACAGTTTTCGCTCAGCAGTAAGCTTTAAAGAATATGGAAACATTAACCCTTCGTCTGGTATTTTAAATAATTCGCCATTTATATTTAGAGATTCTATTTCTTTTAGTAAAAACAAATTGAACCTTAAATATATTACCGTACCACTTATGTTAAACTTCGCTACTAATAAAGAAAAGGGGTTACCAAAACTAAGTGCAAGTATTGGTGTAAGTGTAGGCTACTTAATAAGAGAAAGAAATAAACAAAATAGCAATGAAAGAGGAAAGCAAGATAACCAAGGAGACTATAATTTACAACGTTTTAAATTTAGCTATATTGGAGAAATAGGTGTAGGTTCTATAAAATTGTATGGTTCATATTCACCAACATCTCTTTTTGAAAAAGGTCTTATTATTCGCCCATATGCATTTGGAATAAGATTTAGCAATTGGTAAAACAGTTTTTAAATTGATAATAAGCCCTGCTTTTTTTAGGAAAGCGGGGCTTCTTTAAAAGTAACATAGTACGGAGTAAATATTTTAATAAACCACCAACTCATAAAACTTTTCTGGCTGTAAATATTTTTGTGCCAATGCTTGAAGTTCCTCTGCACTCGTTTTTTTTATAGCTTCCACAGAATCATAAAAATATTGTTCATCCAAATTATTTAAGATAATATTTTTCCATTTTGCAATTATTTGAAAAGGACCATCTAAGTCGCCCAAAATACCACCAATCATATAATTGCGTACGAGCGAAAGTTCTTCTTCATCTATCAATTCTTCTCTAATAATTTTCATTTCTTTATAAATCTCCTCTATCGTTGCATCGCATACATCTTTGCCAGCTTCTGTACTTATGAGCCATGCACTTTCTTGCAAATGATTTTGTAAATAACTGTATATGCCATAAGTATAACCTTTCTCCTCTCTAATATTACTCATTAATCTACTACCAAAAAAACCACCATACACAGTATTCAACACAATTACTTTTTTAAAATCTTCGTGAAACCTATTTGGAAATGGTTGTGCAATTCGAATAGCACCCTGCACGGCATTTTCATCATTTTGTATGCGATATTTTTTTTCTATAGCATGTGTAGTTTTTATTGGGGTAGTTATAAAAGTAGGCTTTGATAACTGTAGTTTTCCAAAATTATCATTTAGCAATGTTTGAATATTAGATGGTAATTTACCTGCAATAAAAATAGCACAAGTACCTTGCAAATAATGTTGTTTATAAAACTCTTTTACGGCATCAATATTTATTGCATCTAAATCATTTGCATTGCTATATCTCCCATAAGGATGCTCCTCGCCATAAATTATACTGTCTATTTTTCTGCCAGCTACAAATTCTGCTTTTTGTAAATTTACCGTAAGGCGTTGTTTGCAATTTTGTTTATAAATAGCTAACTCTTCTTCTGGAAAAATAGCATTGGTGAGCATATCATTTACCAACGGTAAAATTTTGTCTGTATGCTTGCTTAGCGTATGCAAGTTTAAAGTAGCGGTTTCATTATAGCAAGCACGAGAGCAACTTGCACCGTAATAATCAAAAGTTTCATTTAACTGAAATGCAGTACGGGTAGTTGTTCCATTCTTCAATAAAAAATTAGTAGTAGCTGCTATGCCTTTATTTTTTTCAAAAAAATTGCCTGCATAAAAAACCATTTCTACTTGCAATACATCTTGTGCGCCAGCATCTATGGCATACACAGGTATGCCATTGTCTAGTTCAAAATATTCATAAGATTTTAGTTTTAAATTAAATTCTGTAGCGTCTACTATGGGTGGTGCTTGGATTCTGTTAAGCATGTAAATTTTTTATATTTTTATTTTTTATTAAAGGCAAGAGCAAGTTTTAAAAAGAAAATGGAAAGTTGATTATTTATAATCTAGAAATAATTTCGTGCATTTCTTTTTCAGTGTAAACTTCTCTTTTTGCAACTGCTTGTAAATTATTTTCTGTTTTAAAATGAAAGATTTTTTTCTTAAGCATTTTTAAAAATTACAGAGTTTCTACTCTAGCATCTGATTTATAATCTCTATTAATTTATCTTTTGTAAGTATCATAATGTTGTGCTTTTAATTATTACTCAAATAATACATCGTACTACAATTATTATCATCAAAAATAATATTGGTTTCTTTTACAATATCCTCAGCTGTTACTGCTCTGTATTTTTCTAGCTCACTATTCATAAGGTCAGCATCGCCAAGCAATTCATACATTGCTATGCTGCTTGCCCTGTTCATTACACTCATATCTTCAAAAGCCATGGTGCTTTCTGTTTTGTTTTTTACTTTTTCTAATTCTTCTACCGTTATGCCTGTGGCTTGCATTTTTTTAATTTCTGCATTTACTGCAGCCTCCGCTTTTTTAATATCTACACCTTTCACTAGCTTTCCTTCTATTACCATCAATCCAGCATCTGTACTGCCCATGTGGTAACAATCAAGGTTGCTAAAAAGTTGTTGCTCTTTAACCAAACTTTGGTATAATCTTGATGAGCCACCACCACTTAAAATATCCGAAATCAAATCTGCTGTATAATACCTATCATCTGTACGAGAATAAATATGCCAACATTTATACAAAGCATCCAGTGGCACATCTGCTTTTACTTCTAAAGTTTTAGGTGCTGTTTGTTTCGGTTCTTTTGGCAAATCTCTATTGTACTTTTCGCCTGCAGGTATTGGGCCAAACCATTTCTCGGCAAGGGCTTTTATTGCACTAATTTCTACATTTCCAGCTACTACTAATATAGCATTGCTAGGGTTGTAATGTTTTTTAAAAAATGCTTTTACATCTTCAAGCGTAGCATCTTCTACATGCTTTAGCGATGCGCCAATGGTCATCCACTTATACGGGTGTGTTGTGTATACGAGGTTGCGCAGCTTATGCCACACATCTCCGTAAGGTTTATTTATATAATGTTCTTTAAATTCTTCGCACACTACTTTGCGTTGTACCTCTAGGCTTTTTTTGCTAAATGCAAGACTTAGCATTCTATCACTTTCTAGCCAAAAAGCAGTTTCAATATTTTCTGCAGGTAATTGACAATAATAATTGGTGAGGTCGTTTGTGGTAAAAGCATTGTTTTCGCCACCAGCCGTTTGCAATGGCTCATCGTATACTGGAATGTTTATGCTACCACCAAACATTAAGTGTTCAAACAAATGTGCAAAACCTGTCTTCTCAGGGTTTTCATCTTTTGCACCCACATCATACAAAACATTTACCACTGCCATTGGAGTGCTTTTATCTTCATGCACTAAAACTCTCAAGCCGTTATCTAACGTAAATTTTTCAAAATTAACCATACACAAATGTACGAAGGGTTGGTTGTAATATATTTAGCACTATAATTTAATATAATTTTAAGGTTAGCATATAGCGTATTTAAATTGGATAGGTACTTTATGTACCCTTACAGTTTATATTTAATAAATTTTTACCGAATACTTAGTGGTTTTATCTCAAAAATTTGCAGCTTCCCCTGTCGTTTGATTATCATTTTTATTTTTTCTCTCACCTTTTGGAGTAACCTATCATACGCTTTTATATCACCAGAAAAATTAGTATTTACACATATTACTTCATCTCCATTTTGCAGCCTTGCTTTACTTGCAGGAGAATCTTTTACAATATCATCTACAATTATTTTTCCTTCAAAACTGTATAATGATAAGCCAGTATACGCATAATCAAATTCATCAAAATAATTTGAATTTGGTTTAAAGTATATTTCTTGCGCAGCATAGTTAAGGGTAATGTTAAACCTGCGCATAATATCATTTCCTAGTAACCCAACTACATTTGGATAGTTTATTACTTTATCTTCATCATCATATATATTAGTTGGTACTTGCCTAAAAGTGTAAGGGCCAACTTTTAATTTTTTTATTACTGTCAACCTCATTTTCCGTTTTCCACCCAAGCCTTGCACCTGTGTTATCAATGGGTTCCTTTTTTTTAGCAAAAAATTATTATCCTTTACAAAATCTTCTGTTACTAATAAATTAAGCCCAGCACCTGTATCAAAGTAAAAATTACTTACAAGTTTTGTTTCATCTTTTACAGATAATGGATTATACACTAGTTTAGAAAAAGCTGGTTTAAACAATGTTCCTCCTTCTTCATATCTAAATTTCCCTTTGCTATATACAAATATTTTTGAGGAGTCAAAATTTATATTAAAAATATATTTTTGTAAAAAACCAAACCCAATTATACCATCTATCTTTTCGCCATATACGCTACTTAAAATACTATAATCATTCACATAAAAATTTAAGCTATCAGTTACAATATTACCAGTAACTAGTTTTTGATTAAACGCATAAGAAACCTTGTGTGCACCTGCAATACCAGACACTACTGTATCTGTAGGTACAAGCGTAAGGTTAAGTTCTACAGCAGTAGCAGAGTCTAAGGATACACCGCCACTACCCGTATCTAAAATAAAGTGTAGTGGTATTTTACTATTGCCAATACTTGCTTCAAATACAATTACACCACCTGTAAATTGTACAAAAGGAATAGAGTCTACATATTTTGCTAACGCTTCTTTTTTTTGCGCAAAGCAAGTTTTATTTACCAAGAACCATAATATTATATAAATCGTTTTTATTATACTTGTTTTTAATTTTTTTACAAGTTAATGAATGTACTTTTACCTTTCAGTTTAAAAATATACATATTACTTATCATAAATTTTATGTAAGCATTAAAGAGCAACATCTTGATTTTTATTATTACTTAAAAACATTGCAAAATACAAAACGATTAATATGAATACAACAGATTTATTGAAAAAAACTTTAGCTTTTGAATTTCTTACTGTACAAGAAGGCGTATTTTTATTTGAAAACGCTGCCTTGGCAGATTTGATGTATACTGCAAACGAACTAAGAAAAATACAAGTACCACATGGCAAAGTAACTTGGCAAATTGATAGAAATGTAAACACCACTAATGTATGTACAGCCAATTGTAAGTTTTGTAATTTTTATAGAATTCCAGGACATAAAGATGCCTACATAACAGATATTGAAACGTATAAGAAAAAAATTGAAGAAACAATATTGTATGGTGGCGACCAACTGCTACTACAAGGAGGGCACCACCCAGCACTTGGGCTTTCTTTTTATGTAAACTTATTTAAAGAATTAAAAACACTTTACCCCAATATAAAACTACATACACTTGGGCCACCAGAAGTAGCACACATAACAAAGCTAGAAAAAAGTACTCACCGTGAGGTATTGATTGCATTAAAAGAAGCAGGCATGGATAGCCTACCTGGTGCAGGTGCAGAAATATTGACCGATAGAGTAAGAAGACTAATAAGCAAAGGGAAATGTGGTGCACAAGAGTGGCTTGATGTAATGCATGAATGTCATAAATTAAATATTACCACCTCTGCCACTATGATGTTTGGCCATGTAGAAACGTTAGAAGAACGCTTTGACCACCTTGTAAAAATAAGAGAAGTACAAAGCAGAAAACCTGCTGCTGCAAAAGGTTTTTTAGCATTTATACCCTGGACTTTTCAAGATGCTGACACCTTGCTTGCACGCATACGTGGCGTACACAACCTTACCACGCCTGAGGAGTACATACGCATGATAGCTATGAGTAGAATAATGCTACCAAATGTAATAAACATACAAGCAAGTTGGCTTACAGTGGGTAAAGAAGTAGCACAACTATGCTTAAATGCTGGCGCCAATGATTATGGCAGTATTATGATAGAAGAAAATGTAGTGAGTGCAGCTGGTGCGCCTCACAGGTTTACATCTACCACTATACAAGAAGCTATACGTACCGCAGGTTTTGAGCCACAGCTTCGTAACCAACAATATGAGTGGAGAAAAATACCTGAGATGCAAGAACAGGTAATAAACTACTAAAGGTTTTAAAAAAACTATTTCACAAAGTGGTCAAATTCGTTATGGGTTGACCACTTTTTTATTTATTCTAAATATATTTTTTACAAAAAAATATATTTAGAAACCTTTTATGAAATCATATCGTCTTTATAATAATTAAAATGAAAACACTGTATAATATCCAATGAAAACCAAAAATATTAAATCCCTATGGTTTCACAGCTGTTTGCATTTACTGAAATGAACAAGTATCCCCTATATACCTTCATTGATTACAGTATTGCACAGATAACAATAGCCAGACCTTTAAAAGTCTGGCTGTTTTATTTTATAAATTTTTAGCAGTTTTAAAAAATAAAGAAACCTTTATGTACTTAAACTAGTCTATGTAGTACATAAATTTTTTGAAGTAGGCACTTGTTTACCCCATAATAAAAGCTAATTATATTAGTATTTGTAATATATTCGCTAAATTAAATAGCAGTATATGTTTAAAGGTACT
>JANXOQ010000075.1 GCA_025357775.1 Ferruginibacter sp.
TCGTATACATCTTTAAAATATTTTTCAGTTTTATCTTCAATAAGCTCACTATCGCTGCGAAGTATACCGCCTATTAATTCTCTTACAGGAGCAATACTTCTTTTAAGCAAAATCATTTCTTTGCGAAGCGTATTTATTTTAACTAAACTACGATTGCTAGAGTTTTTAATAATATCTTCTTCTAACAATTCAATTTTTTCTCCCATTTTTTCCATTACAATAAAATAATGATCAACAATATAATCTAGCAAAGAATAGAATAAAAAATCTGCAGAATTTTGCCGAACCTTACTACCTGCAATTTTTAGCTTTTCTCTTAGAGAATTAAAAGGATCTCTATCTGCATCTTCTTGAAAAGAAATAACAAAATTTTTACCAAGTATAATACTTACCTGTTCGGTTTCTACAGCATCATTTTTTTCATCAAACGATAACATATTTAACAAGCAAAAAACAAGCTTATCTATTTCATCTGTCTTTGGTCGTTGGCCAAGGCTTAAAATATCTTCAGCAATAAGTGGATGAATATAAAAATGAGTACATATTTTTTCTACATCATCTTTGCGAAGCCCATCAATATTTATCCATGTAATGGTATCTGTTTTTAAATATTTATATGTTTCTTCTATTTTATCTATCTTATGTTCAGCAACGTTTTCTTTATTAAAATCGTAAACACATATAATAGATTTTGTAGGTTCTGCTCTAGTAGGTTCTGCAGTTGGGTTTACGTGTAATACTTTTTTTGTACGCAACATTTCCATTGGGTTAAGTATAAAATCGAGGTATTGTTTTGGGTGCATGCTCTATATCTTTTTAATTTAGCGTTTCCATTATTTGGTTAATATTTGCCCTTGTACTATCTAATTTTTCAACCGCTCCAGCTTTTTCATTTATGTAATCAATAAAATTCAGGGCTTCTTCTTTTCGTAATGCTATATATTTTATAATTACTGTTGCTTTATCTTTCTTTGCCTTACCCACATCCATATTTTGCATATTTTTTAATATACTATCTGCTTTATCCCATTCTTGAAAAACCTCTGATGTGATTTTATTTTTTTTATTACTTTTATCTAAAGTGGAGTCATATACAACAGCAACAGCTATTTTTTGAATTTCCACAAACTCATTATAAGAGGTATTAAATTTTTCTGTGTCTTTAAATTTAGATTCATTTATTTCTGATAATATTTCTTTTCTTGTAGCCCCATCTTGTTTGTTTTTTTCTAAATATAAAAAGGCAGTTCCAATTGTAGTAGCTATAATCAAAGGCAATATCCAAGCAGCTTTTAATCCACCCTTTTCTTTTTTTATACTAATTACAAATAAATAACCTATAATAAAACCACTTATAAGCCCCCCAACATGTGCTGAGTTGTCCACACCGCCCTTCATACCATAAGCAAGATTGAAAAAAATAAAAATTCCAATACTTTTTAGTAAACTATCTCTTACAGCTTTTGGAATAAGATTGGTAGTAAGCAGTGCCAAAAACAAACCATACATACCAAACACAGCACCAGAAGCACCTGCTGAATTTGTACCTTCGGGAAGATGCCACCATAAACTTACCAAACTAGCTAGAACACCAGTACATAAATATGCTGATAAATATTTTACCTTGCCTAACATTGGTTCTAAATAAACACCTACAGTATACAGGCAATACATATTCATTAAAACATGGATAATACCAAAATGTATAAATGTGCTTGTAATAAGGCGCCACCAATCTCCACTAAGTGTGAGTGCTGTAAAGTTGCTTCCCCATTTAATATGTATTAAAGGGTTCAAATCCATTATGCCTGCCCCATCAATAACCATTAAAATAAATACCAATAAATTTATACCTATGATAGTGTAAGTAGCATATAAATTCGAACCAGACATATTCATTGCCGCATCAATTTCTGCTGCATCTACTTCATGTTGTTTATTTGCATCAATTGTTTTTTGTTGTAAGGCAATAAAAATATTTTTGTTTTCATTTATTTTTTCTTGAGAAATATTTTGTTTTATTTCAGTAAACATTTTTATAAATGAAGTACTATTTTTTTTGTTGATTTTAGTTACATCTAAAACTTCTCCATTTATCATTTCGCTTTGTACAGACAAACCATTTACATTAATACCAACTAGTATTTGTTGGCCTTTTGTTTTCCAACTTTTAGGAGTATTTCCAAGAATTTTGTTATTGCCTGCAAAATCTATAGACCAACTAAGTTTTTTAAATACCTCAATAGAAATAGCTAATGCTTTTTCGTTATCCATTTCATCAATGGTTATATTTTCTTCGTGCTTTGGCATAAGTAATAATTTTTATGAAATTAAATATTTAAAATTCAAATCGAACAAAAACGATTAAAGGAATAAAAAAGGAGCAGGTTTTAAAACCAACTCCTTCTAACATTTTATTAATAAACCAATACAATAATTTAAAACGCCGCACTCTTGGGAAACCTTGGAAATGGAATTACATCTCTAATATTTGTCATACCCGTTACAAATAATATCAAACGCTCAAACCCAAGCCCAAAGCCCGCATGCGGGCAAGCACCAAAACGGCGAGTATCTAAATAAAAATCCAGTTCTTCAGTAGGAATATGCATTTCATTCATGCGCTGGGTGAGTTTATCCAAACGTTCTTCCCTTTGGCTACCACCCACCATTTCACCAATGCCAGGTACCAAAATATCCATTGCCGCCACCGTTTTACCATCATCATTTTGGCGCATGTAAAAAGATTTTATTTCTTTAGGATAATCTGTAAGTATAACAGGTTTTTTAAAATGTTTTTCTACCAAATAACGCTCATGCTCACTTTGCAAATCTGCACCCCAAGCATCTATTAAATATTGAAATTTTTTCTTTTTATTATGGTTGCTTTCTCTTAAAATACTAATCGCTTCTGTGTAAGTCAATCTCTCAAAATCACTATCCACTACAAAATTTAATTTTTCTAACAATCCCATTTCGCTGCGTTCATTGGTAGGTTTTTGTTTTTCTTCTTCATCTAATCTTTGAGCAAGAAATTCCAAATCATTTGCATTATGCTCCATTGCATAACGAATAATATATTTAATAAAATCTTCTGCAAGGTTCATATTATCTTCTAAATCATTGAACGCTACTTCGGGCTCTATCATCCAAAACTCCGCAAGGTGGCGGGTTGTATTGCTATTCTCTGCTCTAAACGTAGGCCCAAAAGTATATATATCACTAAAAGCCATTGCGGCAAGTTCCCCTTCCAATTGTCCACTTACGGTAAGGTTGGTGCTTTTACCAAAAAAATCTTCTTTGTAATTTATACTTCCATCTTCATTTTGTGGTGCTGTTCCATCTAAAGGCAAGGTAGTTACTTTAAACATTTCCCCAGCACCCTCCGCATCGCTACCAGTAATAATGGGCGTATGTATGTATACAAACCCCCTATCATTATAAAATTTATGAATAGCAAAAGCAAGGCTGTGGCGCACTCTAAAAATAGCACCAAATGTATTCGTACGCATACGAAGGTGTGCTTGCTCACGCAAAAATTCTAGGCTATGTTTTTTGGGTTGTAAAGGAAATTTTTCGGCATCACTATCCCCCAATATTTCTATTGCCGTTGCTTTTAGTTCATATTTTTGCCCTTTACCTAATGATGCTATTATCTGCCCTGTTGCTTTTATACAAGCACCAGTAGTTATACGTTTCATAGTATCATCACTCAAGCTACCTAGCTCAGCCATTATTTGTATATTATTATTCGTGCTACCATCGTTTAATGCTATAAATTGATTATTGCGAAACGTACGCACCCAGCCCATTACGGTTGTTTCGTAGTTAATCTTTTCGCTTTCTAATATTGCTTTTATTTTCAATCTTTTATTAAACATACCAATACTTTTAATGATTACAAATATAAAGATAAAAAATAACTGAATTTTTTGCTGAGCTTAAACTGTTTTATTGCCGATAAGAAGCGAAGAAGTTTTTTATAAATTTTTTAAGAGAATAAGCCTATAAAAAAATTTACATTAATCGAAAAAAATGCTGCACATTTTTATATATTTTTTAGTAGGTGAAAAATAGTTAAGAAACTTATGAAGAAAAAATAATTGTACATAAATCTAAAATTTACAATCAGCATAATTTTAAAATATCTATTTATTTTTTATTAACTTTAAGAATAAATTTTAGATATGCCACTTATTTTACCCGTAAAAGGAATATACCCAACAATAGGCAATAATTGTTTTATAGCACCAAATGCAACAATAGTAGGAGATGTAGAAATGGGAAATGAATGTAGTGTATGGTTTAATGCGGTAATAAGGGGAGATGTAAATAGTATAAGAATGGGTAATAAAGTAAATATACAAGATGGGGCAGTGATACATTGTACGTATGAAAAAACAAAAGTTTTTATTGGAAACAATGTTAGCATTGGGCACAATGCCATTGTACATGGTTGTAGCATTGCAAATAATGTACTAGTGGGTATGGGCGCAATATTAATGGATAATGTGCAAGTAGGCAGCAACTCTATTATAGCAGCTGGTGCGGTTGTACTAGAAAATACAGTTGTAGAGGCAGGTTGTATATATGCAGGCGTGCCTGCAAAAAAAGTAAAAACAATAAGTGAAGAATTGATAAATGGTGAAATAAATAGAATAGCTAATAATTACTTAATGTACAGTAGCTGGTTTAAAGAAGAATAGTAACTTTATAAAAAAACCAACATTTTTATAAATTCGTAAAATAATGATAATACATTTAAAATGGCACAACCTACAATTGAACTAATAGACGCACTACGACTAACTGCAAAAAACTTATCAAACGGCGCATACCACTCATGGGGACATCATGGAGCATGCAACTGCGGTAATTTAGTACAATCCGTAACAAAATTCACCAAAGATGAAATATTGGAATATGCACATGATGGTGCTGGAGAATGGACAGAATTGGCGATTGATTTTTGCCCAATAACCAACGCACCCTTGGCCTTAATTTTTCACAAACTAGAAGAAATAGGGTTAACGCCTACTGATATTCATCACATAGAATATTTATCTGATAACGAGGTATTAAATAATTTGCCTGGCGGAAAAAGATGGCTTAAAAGAAATATAAAAGAAGATGCAGTAGTATATTTTGAAACATTTGCAAATGTGTTGGAAGACAAGTTGCTACAAGGCATAAAAATTGATATGGGTGATATTTGGCAAAAATCTAAAGTTGCTCGTAAAAGAGAAAATTTCCCAGTAGAAATTTGTTAAATTATTTCAAAAAAGCTGAGCATTTATTGCCCAGCTTTTTTAATTAAAGAATAAATTTTAGTGCCTAAAAGACATAGTTTTTGTAAAACCCCTCATTAAAAATAGTAAACTGACTGGCTACGCCAATTATTATTTTTTTAGCTACTTTGTTGCTAAAGGTACAAACCTGTGCTTTGGCAGTTTGTGTAAGAAAGCATATTATAATAAAAGCTATAATGGCAATAATGATGTGTAATTGGTTTGCCACAAAGTTGCTTGTTTGGCTTATTAGCTTTTTCATGTTTTTTAGGTTGAGCATATTTGAAAACAAAATTTATTAAACACACAATGGCTGTTGGTTAAAAATGTAAAATTTCATTTCGTTATTTTTTTCGCTCTTTATGTTGTGCCCATATTCTTTCAGGAAAAAGTACAAGCTGAATAAAATTAAATTCTATGTAATTGTATGCAACTTTTTTATTATCAACTTCCATTGATAAAGGGCTATATCGCAAGTTTGTTCTTAGCATCCAAGACTCCGCTTTGGTGGGTTTAATATCCCAACCAAAAATAACACCCACTGCTGCTTTTGTTTCTGTATATACATTCCACTTGTTATTTAAACTTAAGTCTCTTGTTGCAAATTGTAAATTTTCTTTGCTAACAGTAATGCCGGCATAAGGTGCAAACCCATGATAATCTCCCAAGAATTTATATGCCTCTAACATTATAGATTTTCTTTCATGAAAATGTTGAACATTAAAACCTTGATAGCTGTCAGCCATTTTTCTAAATGAAATACCTACATTCATATTTGGTTTGCTAAAATAGTAGCCTAATGTTAAGTCTGGTATTACACCAAAATAGCGGTTATGATTTTCGAAAAATGGATAGTTTTTTTTGTCATATTCTGAAAATGTAGGTATGCCAATGCTAGCCGAAATACCAGCACCAACATAAAATGCGTTGTATTTGTTATGCTTTTTTAAAGCTGCCATTCGTTTTTTTATGTATGCTCCTTTTTGGTTGGTCGTTTCTAATAAATATTTTGCGCCAAGAGTAAAGGCAAATTTTGGAAGAAATAAATTTCCATTTACAGTTTTGCTAAGTGGATATTGATATTTGTTATTAAAAAAATATTGAAAGCCTGTTTCAATTATCATTCTTTTACTTCTGTACGAAATACCAGCTAGCAAAGGAGTAGTATTTTTTTCTAAAACAATACTTGATGCAGAATCTTTAATAATTTGTTGAAATGATGAAATATTCCAAGCCATGCCAATATATGGTCTTAAAGCACCTTTTCGTAGTTTGTAAGGATAAATTTTAATACCAGTTTCAACATCTAAATTATAAATTAAGCTAGAAAGTTGTACTGGTGCTTCTTTTTTATAACCACCTATGGGAAATGATACATAAAAGTCTGCATGTCCCCAAAAATGTGTGCCTCCCCAAACCAATCTAGGGATAGCATAGCCGCTAAACTTTATATTTTCTATATTGTTAGAACTATTTAAAACGGATGTAGAACCGTTTGAAGTACTGATACCCTCCACACCAAAATACATATTTGCAAAACCAAATCTCTTTTTTAATTGAGCAATACTGTCTGGACTAAAGTTTTGGCACAAAGCAATATTGGAAAAAGACAAAAGCAAAATTAATTTTAAAAATTTCATGATTGGTTTTTTGGTGAGATTGTGTACGTTTAACATTGTAAAAATACATCGACAATGAAGGCATTTCCTAATGGAAGGGTTTATTGGCATTGGGTTTGGGGTGAATGGAGTGGTTGGGGGTAAGTAGTTGGGTTTTATGGTTGGGTTAGGGGTGAGTTGCATGGGGGTTGCGTATATAAGACCTATACTTTATCTACATCCACGGGTTACACTGGTGGTTACCCAAAGTGAGCCTCGTTGGTGTTCTTTGTGAAAAAACGCAGTGTTTAAAATGATGGATGTAGCTTTTTTTAATTATTTACAATTATTTTATGGAAGCTAATTTTTCTTTTATTACTTGATTTAAATTTCTAGAAACAGGTATTTCTTCTTGCAAAAAAGGTAATTGTAAACGATAACCTTGGGCTGTGCCGTTTACACCTTGTACCAAACTTATATTTACGACGGCGGTACGGTGGCACCTAAAAATTTGTGTAAACGAGGTGCAGTTTTCCTCCACACGTTTTAGTGTAGTGCGTATAATGGTGGTTTTCAGTTTTTCATTTTCTTGGTAAAAAATTTTTACATAATTATCTGCAGAGGTAGCTGCTATAAAACTTGTATGCAATAAGATAATGTTATCTTTTTCGTTTTCTGCTTGCAGGGTTATATATTTTGGCGATGATGCTTCTTCTATTTCTTTTATACCATCAACTTTAATTTCCTGCTTTACCAAATATGTTTCGTCTTTTTTTATAGGTAATGTATAAGTAGGTAAACTTTCATTTATTAAAGCCACTTCGGTTTTATATTTTTTTAAAAGCCTTGCTTGGTTTATAAGAATACTTACGGTAGCGGGGGCAATGCCCACAATAGCTGTATTAAAAATCATTGTCAACCAATTGTTAAAAGAAAAATTACCGCCCCACAAAAATACCCCTGCTATCACATTAAAAGTAGCAATGGTTGTAATTATGATTAAGGTAAAAATAATTTCTCTGCCTATATTCCATTTTTCTTCTTTAAAAAATTGTGGAAACAAAGGGAACAAAACAAAAAAATCGAAAATAATAGCTGAAAATGTAAGTAAGCCAGCAATGGCGCTGTTTATTAATACTTGATTAAAATTAGGGTTATTTCCAAATGGTTTTAATAATAATAGAAATAAAAAAACTACGACTGCAAAAATAAATGCCAATTTTATTTTTGCAGGTTTTCGTTCTTCGAGTGGGTAAGATTTGTGAAGGATTAAGGACAGTTTTGTCATATAGTATTTAAAAATAATGCAAAAATTTTATTCAAATAGTTTATTTATATTCACTTTGTCAATCTAGTGCATAATGAAAGATGAATAAAGGGTTAAAGATGAAATGTGCGACGCCACCGAGGCTTCCCATAGCTGCTGCTTTTACTCGGCTTATAAATAAAGCGAAGCTTATTTATGAGCCTTAAAAGCGAAAAAATTGGTAGAAGAAATGACAAATTTTAAAAAGATATAATCTCTGAAAGAAACAAAAAATTATTTATTAATCATAATTAAATATAAAAAATGAAACGTTTTACATTAGCATTATTAATAATTTTTATCATTGCAATTTCATGTAAATCTACTGGCTCTATGACAGCTATTAAACCAAAACAAGGCAGCATTGAGCTACCCGAAAAAGGAGAGTTTAGAATTTGGAAAGATATTGCTCATCCAAGCTTTACCGTTACGTTATCAAATCCTTCGGCAATGCAATCTTGCGAAGTATACACCGTTAAAAGTAGTGGCAATGAAAAATGGGTGAGCCCATCGCTACAAGCAGGAAAAACCCTTACTATTAGTGTACCTGCAAATGGGCATTTGTTTTTCAAAAACTTTAATCCTAATATTTTGAAAATAAATTATAAGGTAGAGGACTAGCGAAAAAAAATCAAGCTAATTGTCAATTTCGACAAGCTCAATTTCGACAAGCTCAATTTCGACAAGCTCAATTTCGACAAGCTCAATTTCGACAAGCTCAATTTCGACAAGCTCAA
>JANXOQ010000140.1 GCA_025357775.1 Ferruginibacter sp.
AACTAAAACAACTTATGCATTAAAAAAAACATCATATAGTTTACACGATGCATTTACAGGGTTGTTCCATTAATAAAATATTAAAATATTTATAATTGAGTTTGAAAATTTCAATAATTGTTGCTGCTTTTAATGCTGAAAATTACATTGCAGATACTGTCCAATCAATATTAATACAATCTTACAATAATTTTGAATTGATAATAGTAAATGACGGGAGTACTGATAAAACTCTTGAGATTATAGAGTCTATTGATGATAAAAGAATTGTAATTATATCTCAAATAAATAAGGGACAAGATGCAGCTTTTAATGTTGGCTATAAATATTCTTCAGGCTCATTTATAAAATTTATGGATGCAGACGATTTGATAAATATCGATATGCTCGAAATACAAATTGCCGCATTAAAAAATGAAAATAATAAAATTGCATATGGCGAATGGTATCGTTTTTTTGGTAATATCCCAGTAGCAAGTGATATTACAAAGCCACTCTCTTATTGGAAAAATATGCAGCCAATAGCTTTTTTGCTTTCAGATGATGATGGGCCAATGCTTCAATGTGCCATTATGCTTATACCAAAAAGTATTATAGAAAAAGCTGGATTATGGGATGAGCGTTTAATACTTTATAATGATACTGAATTTTTCTCAAGAATAATATTAGCTTCTGAAGAAATATTATTTACAAAAGATGCTAAATTGTTTTATAGATCTGGTTTGGGTTCTAGCCTTACTGCACAAAGTAGTATTAAGTTTTTTGAATCTACTTTTTTAGCTTCAACTTTAATTGAAAAAAATTTATTGAGATTTGAGGAATCATCAAGAGTAAATCAGTTTTTATCTAACTTATATTTTAGAAGAAGGTACGAAATGTATCCAAATTATAAGCAGCTAGCAATATTATATGAAGCAAAAATTAAACAATACGGCTCACCAACTTTAAAAATATTAAGTGGAAAGGTTCATAATTTTTTATATAATATACTTGGCTGGAAATTTGTAAAAAGACTACATAATTTTAGAAGTTTTTTAAATCATTTTGAAATAAATAATTCTAACCCTCTATCAAAAAAATCACCCTAATAACTACTACCCAGCCCTCTGTTAACCCTCGTTTGGTTAAAGAAGCTGATGCATTTTGTAATGCAGGGTATGATGTAACTGTTTTGTACAACTATGTAGCAGATTGGGCGCAGCAGCTTGATAAAGATATTTTAGCAAATGTAAAATGGAAATACAAACAAGTAGGGGGAGAGCATAAGCAACAACTTCGCTACAAAATAAGTAGGTTAAAGTATGCTTGCTACAAGTTTATTAACACAAAACTTTCAATAAATTTATTTTTAGAAAAAGCCCATACAAGATGTTACAGTATTTTGCTAAGTGAAGCCATATTATTAAAAGCAGATTGGTATATTGGGCACAACCCAGGTGCAATGGCAATAGCTGCCAATGCTGCAACTATAACAAATGCTAAGGCAGGTTTTGATTTTGAAGATTTCCATAGAGGAGAATTTATTGATACCAATAACCCCGCTTATAAAAGACAAATTTTAATAGAGCAAAAATATTTTTCAATTTTTAAATATTTAACTTCCGCTTCTCCATTAATTTCAAAAGCAGTAGCGAATGATTTATCACTGAATAAAAAATCGGTTATTACGCTTTTAAACACTTTTTCAATTAAAGATCAACCTGATTTTTTTTCTGTAAATACAACTACTTTAAAATTAGTTTGGTTTAGTCAGCATTTGGGTAAAGACAGGGGGTTACAAATTGTTTGTAAGGTGCTAAGAGAGTTAAAGAATGCCGATATACATCTTACACTTGTAGGTAATTGTAGCTCTACTATAAAAGAATATTTTATTAACGAAATGCAGGGGATGGTAGCCAATATTCATTTTGCAGGTATTATTTTGCCAAATAAATTACCTTTATTTTGTTCACAATTTGATATTGGGCTTGCCTTAGAACCTGCTTTTTCAAATAATAATAATATTGCTTTATCTAATAAAATTTTTACTTATTTGCTTGCTGGTAATGCTTTAATTTTGAGTGAAACTGCCA
>JANXOQ010000151.1 GCA_025357775.1 Ferruginibacter sp.
AAAATTTATTAAACCTAATGCTAGGGCGCTATCCACAGCCAATCGTAAGAGATACAACGGGTATTCTTTCGTTTGCATTACCAACTATTGCAAAAGGTATTCCATCGCAATTATTAGCAAATAGGCCAGATGTAAAGCAAGCGGCTTTTGATGTACAAGCTGCAAAACTAGATGTAGCAGTTACAAAAGCGGAATTTCTTCCATCTTTTAATATTTCTGGCGCATTGGGTGCACAAGCATTTAGCCCAAGCTATTTGGCTAAATTGCCAGAGTCAATGTTGTTTAATTTAACCAAAGATTTAGCAGGCCCTATATTTAATAGGCACGCTATTATTGCAGAGTATAAAACGGCTAATGCTAAACAAATACAAGCATTGTATGGTTTTGAGCGTAGCGTTTTAACAGGTTTTATAGAAGTGAATAAAGAAGTAAACAATTTACAAAATTTGATTGGTAAATACGATAACAAGAAAAATGAAGTAGATGCACTTCTAAAAACAATTGATATTGCAAACGATTTATTTAAATCAAACAGGGCAGATTATTTGGAAGTATTGTTAACCCAGAGAGATGCTTTAAAATCTAGAATAGAATTGATAGAAACCAAACTACAACAATGTAACGCTATCACCAATATGTACAGGGCATTAGGTGGTGGATGGAAATAAAGAAAAGAATAATTGAAAGATTGAAAAATATGTATTATGAATTTTATTTTACCATATTTAATTATTGCAGGTAAATCTATTGCTGTTTATCTTTTTATAATTTTAGCTATTCGTTTTTTTGGTAAAAAAGAATTAGCACAGTTATCTATTATTGATTTGGTATTTATTTTATTGATAAGCAATAGCGTTCAAAATGCAATGGTAGGAAGCGATACATCTCTGCAAGGTGGTATATCTGCTGCTTTGGGCTTATTTATTTGTAATTATATTTTTAAGTATTTTATGCGAAAATCCAATCGCTTTAGCAATATTATACAAGGCGATAAAATATTGTTGGTACATGATGGCATAGTGGTAAAAAAAGGGTTGGATGAGGCCATGATGTCGCTAGATGAATTAGAAAGATCCATTAGAGAACATGGTGTAAGTGATATTGCAAAGGTAGATTTAGCAATATTGGAAGTAGATGGAAACATCAGTATTATTTCCCAAGATTTTAGCCACAAAACAGTAAAGGTTAGAAAGAAAATACAACTATCTCATAATCTTTAAATTAAAATTATGCTAGTACAAAATTATTGGTTTACTACATTATTAGAAAAGCAATATGCTACTTGCCCGCCACTGCTTAAAAATATGGAGTGTGATGTATTGGTGATAGGCGGAGGTATGAGTGGAGTTGCCTGCGCTGCTGCGTTACAAGGCAAAGGACTAAAAGTAGTATTGCTAGAAAAAAATATATTAGGTGGAAGCTCAAGCGGAAGAAGTGCAGGTTTTCTTACACCCGATAGTGAGCTAGAATTATCGCAGCTTGTACGCAGGTATGGTGTTGCAGGTGCAAATGAAATTTGGGAAGTGCCTGTAAAAGGGATTGACTTAATTAAAAATAATGTGGAGAAATTTAATATTGATTGTGATTTTAGAGTGCAAGATTCTCTTTTTTTAGGCATAGGCAAAAGTGGTGAAGAAGATGTGAAGGCCGAATTTGAATGTAGAAAAAGTGTAGGATTTACCAACCAAGAAATATACAATAAGCAAGAACTAGATAAATTGGTAACAAGCACAGGCTTTAATGCTGCCGTATGTTACAATCAAACTTATGGCATTAATCCTTTGCAATATTTACAAGGAATGAAAAATGTATTATTAGAAAATGATGTTAAAATTTATGAAAACACCGAAGTAAAAAAAATTGAAAATGATACGGCCTACACGCATGCAGGCAGCGTAAAGGCAAAACAAATTGTAGTGGCTATTGATAAAATGGAGAATGATTTTAATCCGCTAGCAAAAGATGTATTTCATGCACAAACATTTTTGAGTATCAGTGAGCCGCTAAGTGATAGTGAATTAAAAACTTTATTTCCCTTTGGCACTGAGTTTCAAATGTGGGATAGTACATTGGTATATTCTTATTTTAGGTTGTTAAAAGGCAATAGGATTTTATTAGGTGGCGGCAACGCAGCTTCAACATTTTTACCCAATGCTTGGTATCATGAAAATGTAATAAAAGGAGTGCACAAAAGATTCAAATCACATTTTCCTTTTTTGAAAAATTTAAACTTTACTCAATATTGGCCTGGATTGATTGATACAACAAGAGATTTACTACCCACAATTGTAAAAGATCCAATAAATAAAAATTTGCATTTTATTATGGGAGTTGTTGGCTTACCTTGGGCAAGTTTTTGTGGCAATTTTGTTGCGGAAAATATTTTGGGTGTGGCCGAAGAAGAAAATAAAAAGTACTATGAATATTTTACCAGTAGACGTTATTTTGCTTTCCCTAGTTTTTTGCAAAACATTTTAGGCAAGCCTACATTATTTGCATTAAATAATGGTTGGGCAAAATATTATCAGGTTGATAAAAATCATTTGCCTGCAAAAATGGAAAATGAATTTTAATTCTTAAAAACGATTAGATGAAGCAGTTATTTGTTGGAATATTTTTTTTAGTAATTGGAAATATAGTAATGGCACAAAATAATACCGTTATTAAAGTACTGAATGCAGCAGACAAATTACCAATTGAAACAGCTACAGTTAATGTAAAAAATAGCGGTTCGGTTAAAACAAATAATGAAGGAATTGCAATTACAAAATTGACATTAGGAGGTTATAAGTTAAGCATTAGCTCAGTTGGATTTATAACTTTAGATACCACTATTACAATTCCATCTGCTGATACAATAACAGTTTTATTAAAAGAAATATCGAAAAATTTAGAAGAAGTAACCGTAGTATCTTCTACAAGAAATAACCAACGCATAGAAAATGCTGCATTAAAAGTAGAGGTTTTGGGTAGCGAAGAAATGGCTGAAGAAAGTGTGATTAAGCCTGCTGGTATTGCCAGTATTTTAGGAGATGTTAGTGGAGTACAAATTCAGCAAAGTAGCGCAACTACTGGTAATGTAAATGTGCGTATGCAAGGCTTGGATGGACGATACACACAATTATTGAAAGATGGATTGCCATTGTTTGATGGTTTTAGTGGCGGCTTTAAATCTAACGGGGGAATACTTAAAATACCAAAACCGCCACTAAAGCCATCAAACAATGGTAATCCATCTTTCAATAATTGTGTGTATCGTCCATCTAAACCTTGCATACGCACATTTACATTACCCGTAGTTGCGCTACTTTGCTGAATTTGTACCCCACTAACATCTCCTAAAATACTGGCAATACCAGCAGGCTTAATCACACTTTCTTCAGCCATTTCTTCGCTACCCAAAA
>JANXOQ010000175.1 GCA_025357775.1 Ferruginibacter sp.
GGAATAATGAGTTTTTCTGATAAAATGGGTAGCATTATAGCTGCTGATAGAAAACCTATACAACGAGAAAATATAATGCAAGTACTATACAAAGAAAGCACCAACTTTATGGAAAGCGATTATGAAATGCTTTATACGCAGGTACGCAACAAACTTAAACAGCGCAGCTTACTTATACTCTTTACCAATTTTGAAAGCCTCAATGGCCTCAAACGACAAGTTAATTACCTACGAAGCATAGCCAAGCATCATCTATTATTGGTTGTATTTTTCGAAAATACCGAGCTCACCAAGCTAAGTACTGCTACCGCAAAAAATGTAGAAGATGTATATGTAAAAACAATTGCTGATAAATTTGCCTACGAAAAACGCATGGTCGTAAAAGAATTGCTGAACTATAATATTTTGTCTGTATTAACATCTCCTGAAAACCTCACCGTAAATGCCATTAATAAATATTTAGAGTTAAAGGCAAAGCAAGTTTTGTAGCTGGTATAAGTCTGTCATAACTAAAGAAGCCAGATTTTACAACCGTATTTAAAATTGGCACAGGCAAACCGTGTATTCTGAAAATTTAAAAATTTAAATTGTACATTTTCTTAGATATGTAGATTTAAAAAAGAATTTTTTTAAGCATACCGAACTAGTAAATTTTCTTTAGAAAGATAAAATATGGCATTATATCCAATGAATATTTATAAAAGTTTTTTAGGTTAAAACAAAAAAGTATAATCAAAAACATTGCCAAAACTATCCTAAAAGTGGGAAACAATTATACAAAGAAAGTAAGCTATAGAATTTCAAAAATATATTTCCTTACACAAATATTAAAGTCATTCAAATTTCAACGGATATTTTCGGGGCTTTGTAATTTCCCATAGTACAACTCCAGCAGCGGTAGCTATATTCAGAGAGTGCTTTGTACCAAATTGTGGAATTTCAATGCAGCCATCGCATAATTTTATTGTTTCTACTTCTACACCGCTTACTTCATTGCCAAAAACAACCGCTACTTTTTCTGATGATGTAAAAGCCACTTCTTGCAGCATGAGGCTGTTTACCACTTGCTCCACTGCAAATACTTTATAGTCGTTTTGTTTTAACGCAGCAATAGCATCTACAGCATTGGCAAAATGTTTCCACTCTACTGTATCTTCTGCACCGAGTGCCGTTTTTTTTATTTCTTTGTGCGGAGGTGTACAGGTATAACCAGTAATGTAAATGGCTTCTATCAAAAAAGCATCTGCTGTACGAAATACACTTCCTACATTGTAAGCACTGCGTACGTTTTCTAATACAGCTATAACAGGTACTTTTTGGCTACGCCTAAATTCATCAGGACTAATTCTATTCAAATCATCCATGCTAAGCTTTTGTATCATTTTTTTTGCTGGTAGATTTAAAGGTTTTACACAGATTTTTTGGCTCAAAGATTTATTATTATTTGCTCACAAATTTTACAGATTTACTAATTTTTTAAGAAAGAATCGTTTCGCCTTTTGTAATTTGTACGCTTATTTTTAAATCAGAAAATACACCTGCGGCTTTTACAAAATTTACAAATAATGGATGCGGATTTTCTACCGTACTTTTAAGTTCAGGATGATATTGCACACCTACAAAAAACGGATGTCCTTTAAGCTCTACAATTTCTACCAATTTACTTTCTGGGTTTCTGCCACTTGCTAGCAACCCCGCATGTTCAAAATCATTGAGGTAATTATTGTTAAACTCCCAACGATGCCTATGCCGCTCACTTATTAATTCACTTTCATAAATTTTATGCGCCAAAGTATTTGTAGCAATTTCACATGGGTAAGCACCTAAACGCATGGTACCGCCTTTATTCTTCACCTTTTTTTGTTCTTCCATCAATGCTATTACTGGTTTTGGAGTTTCAGTATTCATTTCTGTACTGTGTGCATCTCTCCAGCCTAATACATTTCTTGCAAATTCTATTACCGCCATTTGCATACCAAGGCAAATGCCAAAAAAAGGCATTTTATTTTCTCTAGCATATTTTACTGCTGCAATTTTTCCATCTACTCCCCTTGCGCCAAAGCCTGGTGCCACAAGTAATCCATCAAGCTCACGCAATTTTTCACTCACATTTTCATCGGTCAAAAACTCACTATGCACATTTATTATTTGCACCTTGCACTGGTTCATTGCACCTGCGTGTATAAAAGATTCTAAAATTGATTTATAAGCATCTTGAAGTTCAATATATTTTCCAATAAGCCCAATTTTTACTCTACTTTTTGGGTAATTTAATTTATCTAAAAAACCACGCCACTTTGTAAGCTCTGGTGCTGCATATCCATTAATTTGTAACTGTTTTAATACAATTACATCAAGCCCTTCTTGTAGCATTTTTAATGGCACTTCGTATATAGTAGATGCATCTAAAGCTTCTATAACAGCACCGGGTTTTACATTACAAAACAAGGCTACTTTTCTTCTTATTTCATCGCTTAATGGATGTTCAGTTCTGCACACAATCACATCTGGGTGCACACCTTCTTGGCTAAGCATTCGCACACTATGCTGAGTAGGTTTAGTTTTTAATTCTTTTGCCGCTTTTAAATAAGGTATAAGTGTAAGATGCACAACCATACAATCTTCTTCAGGCAACTCCCACTGTAGTTGGCGCACCGCTTCTACAAAAGGTAAACTTTCTATATCTCCAACAGTACCACCAAGCTCTGTTATAACAATATCAAAATTTCCTGCTTCGCCAAGCAGCAGCATTCTACGTTTAATTTCGTCTGTAATGTGAGGTACTACTTGTACAGTTTTACCAAGATAATCTCCTTCTCTTTCTCTATTAATCACTGTTTGGTAAATACGCCCAGTGGTTACATTATTGGCTTGTGATGTAGGTGTGTTAAGAAAACGTTCGTAATGACCTAAATCTAAATCTGTTTCAGCGCCATCATCTGTAACAAAACATTCACCATGCTCGTAAGGGTTTAGCGTACCAGGGTCTACATTTAAATAAGGATCAAATTTTTGAATAGTAACCGTAAGCCCACGAGACTGCAAGAGTTTTGCTAACGACGCAGCAATAATGCCTTTACCTAATGAAGATGTTACTCCACCAGTAACAAAAATAAATTTTGCCATAATAGTATTTAGTATTGAATTTTAAAATATTGCAACTTAGTTACAATATTTTCACTTTTTGTTTTTTATAATAATTTGTATCCCATATTTAATACATGATGTACAATACGAAAAATAATGTCTTTTTCTGATCAACCAAAAAGATAAATTTTTTCTCAGAGGTCGTTCAAATATAATGCAAATGTTTTGCAGGGAAAAATTAAGTGGTAATGAAAGTAAATTTTACATTTTATTAGATTTTATTAACATAAAAATAATAACATAAAGTGTAAAATACCCACATTAAATAAAATTAGAGAGGTGGTAGTTGAAGAATTATTTGTTTTATTATTTAGCTTAAAGCAGCATTTAATCATTTATGGTATTTGAAAGAAGTATTATTTTAAATTAATAGGATTAAAATAAATTTAAAGAAATTTAAAGACAAAGATGTTCCCAATTATATTTTATAAATAGCATTTTATAATTTATACATACATTTGGTTTATAGCATTACAATAAAAACAAATATAAACATATGATAAGTTGGGACGATTTTGAAAAAATAGACATTCGCATCGGTACTATAATTGAAGTAAATGATTTTGAAAAAGCTAAAAAACCAGCTTACAAGTTAAAGATAGATTTTGGAGAACAAGGAATAAAAAATTCTTCAGCCCAAATTACAGTTTTATATACTAAAGAAGATTTAATAGGCAAACAAATTATTGCAGTAATAAACTTTCCACCAAAACAAATAGCCAATTTTATAAGTGAATGCCTAGTGCTAGGTGTATATAATGAAGATAATAATGTAGTGCTGTTACAAGCAGAGAAAAAAACTGAAAATGGTAAAAAAATTGGATAATATTCAAAATTATTTACTCTTTTTAAACCATCAAATGATTTCTTTTATAAATTATAATTAGTCTTATCTTAAGTTTTGTCAAGGTGAGCTCGTAAATCCAATTGCTCATAAAGAAACTCTCCTTTGACAAACTCAGGAGCACATTTGTTAGTTTAAAAAAAAAATTACTAAAATAAATTTACAAAAAGTAGGGTTTAATAATGGGAGTAAGTGCATTTTTAATTTTTGCTGAGGAGTTGATATAGATATTTTCTTTAAAAATTAAAAACCTTTTTTAGTTTTTATTATAAGAAAAACATTTTTAATGGCTTTATCTTTCATTTTCTAATTTTAAATATTCTAAGTGTCAATGGAAATATTATTGAAAGCATTTCAATAAAGGTTTTTACTATGGGCAAAATAATTTTCAAGCATTTTATGAATAGCTACTATATAGCAGGAAGCAGAAAAAAAGTCGTGGGCAATATGCAGGCATGTATACAATGTAATGGAGTTTTACAAATGTAGTAGGGAGTGTTAGTGGAACTGGTTTTGCAAATTTATTTAGGTTTAATAATTTGTGGTATTTGGTGGCTTTTACTAGTGCCATTTAGAGGCTTGCTGTTATTGCATTTATAAAATGAAAGTTGAATAATCAATATATTTCTTACAATTTTTTTTCAATTTTTTCCCCTGCCATTTCCATAATAATATACCATTCTTCTTCCCTTACTGGTTGTACAGAAAGGCGCATAGATTTTATAAGAGACATTTCTTGCAAGCCCACAGTTTCTTTTATTTGTTTTAAACTAACTGAAATTTTAAGTTTTTTTACAGCTGATAGATCAACTACAACCCAAGCTGGTTCTACTGTTGTTGGGTCTTGGTAAAACTCTTTTACCACTTTAGCAATGCCTACAATTTCTAACCCTTCATTGCTGTGATAGAAAAAAAGTTTATCCCCTTTTTTCATTGCTTTTAAATGATTTCTAGCAAGGTAATTACGTACACCATCCCAATGGGTTATTTTATCCTCTACAAATTGTGTCCAACTATACTTAAATGGTTCAGATTTTACAAGCCAGTAGTTCATACAAAAGTTAAAAGTTTAATTTTAGAGATTAGAAATTTAAAGATATTTAGAATAAAACATTTAATTTTTCACAATTGCATTTTTGCAAATTGGTATATTTTTCACAACAGCACATTATTTTATTGGTCTCTCACCATCCACTAGCCAATACGTCTGCCAAGTGCATTGTTTCTATTGCTAATTCTTTTTTCTTAATTGCCCCGTTTATTTGCATTATACAACTACAATCTGTAGAAATGATGCAACTAGCTCCTGTTTTTAAAACATTGGTAATTTTTTGGTCTGCCATGGCGGCAGAAATGTCTCCAAACTTTACAGCAAAAGTACCACCAAAGCCACAGCAGGTTTCTACATCATTCATCTCTATTAGCTCTAACCCTACTACATTGCTCAATAATTTTCTTGGCCCTTCTTTTATTTTACACTCTCTTAAAGCTGCACAGCTATCATGGTAGGTTGCTTTTGTGTGCAGCGATGCTCCAAAATTTTCTACTTTAACTATATCTATTAAAAATTCACTAAATTCAAAAGTTCTTGCAGCGAGGTCTTTTATTTTATGATGATTTATACCATTTTGAAATAAAGAAGGATAATAATTTCTTATAAAGCCTACGCAGCTTGCACTTGGTGCCACTACATAATCAGTATTATCAAAATCTTGTAAAAATTTTTGTGCAACTGCCCTACTTTCATCACAAAATCCGGCATTAAAAGCTGGTTGTCCACAACAAGTTTGATTTGTATTGTATGCTATTTCACAGCCAGCTTTTTCCAATACTTTTACCATATTAAAGGCAGTATTTGGGTAAAGTTGATCTACAAAGCATGGTATAAATAATTGTACTTTCATAACTATACAAACATTAATTCTTTATAAAGCTTCCACCATTGATATCATTTTTATTGCAGCCGCTGCAGCCTCTTCCCCCTTATGCCCATGTATACCACCCATGCGTTCCTCCGCTTGTAATTGGTTATTTACTGTAAGTACTCCATAAATTGTAGGCACGGGCAATGATGTATTTATTTGCATAATACCTTGTGTAACGCCTGCACACACATAATCAAAATGTGGAGTATCTCCTTTTATTACACATCCAAGTGTAATAAATGCATTGGGGAACGTAATTTTTTTGGGCCTAAATTTATCAACAGCTTCTATATCTGCTAAAAATTCTTCGTCCAATAAATCTTCTTCTGCTAGCATTACTAAATTTTGCCAATATTTATTTACTGCAAATGGTAGCTCAAAGGCACCAGGCACTATAATGGTTTTATGCTTTACACAATTATATTCTAAAACTTTAATGCAGCCTGCTTCAAGCTTATCTACATTTTGCGCATTCCATTCTGTTTTTACTATTACAACAAAGGCATCCTGTAGTTGGATGCCTTTTGTGTCAGTTAGTTTATTGGTACTATCTGTCATTAATATATTTTTATTTTGTTATTCCTAGTTTAGCTAAACTTTTATCTACATCACCACTTTGTACTGATTGGGTAGTAGGGTATTTTTCTTTTAATTCTTGGTACAATTCTATTGCATCTTTAGTTTTACCTAATGATTCTGCATAAGAGGCAGCCGTGTTAAGGGCATCAGATGTAAATGCTTCATCCTTTATATTAATGCTTGCCGCTTTTTTATAAGCGCTAAGTGCTTCATCCGTTTTTTTTAATTCCGAGTATGCATGTCCAAGCATAATGTTTTTCTTTATGTCAGTTTGGTAAGCACCATTTGAAGTAAAATCATTTAAAAATTTAATAGCTTTTTCAAATTCTTTTGTTTGCAAATAAGTAGCTCCTATCATGTAGTTAGCTCTATTTGCAGCTGTAGTTCCACTATATTCACCAGCTATTTTTAATAACCCTTTTATATTTGTAGCACCAACTATTCCGCTATTTAGTAATATTGTAGATGAATCTTTGTTAAAACCGGCTGTTGCCATTTTATCAAACAAATTTTCTGCAGGAAAAATTGCTTCCTCTGCTTTTATTTCATTTGGTTCTTTTACTATTTTTTTATACCCATACCATGCTCCAAATAATGCTATACCAGCAAAAGCCCCTATTAAAAATGGCTTATTATATTTTGTAAAAAAATCAACTGCTTCTGCTTTTTTTTCTTCTATTATTACTGGTTCTACAATTACTTCATCAACCTTGTTTTTTTTAAGTGCCATTATTTTTTTTATTGTTTATTAAAAATTGTATGCATTGTTGCAATACAAATATTTTAGTCAGTTATATAAGGGTATTCACTATCTATATAAACATCTTTTAGCAACTCATCCTCATTTGGCCATGGGCTTTCCTCTGCAAATTTAACTGCTTCTTCTATCTCTGCTTTCACTCTATCATTTATTACTTCAATGTCTTTGTCACTTACCAAATATTCAGTTTTCAATACATCAAGCACATGGTCTATCGGGTCTCTTTCTTTATACTCCTCTAGTTCTTCCTTTGTTCTATATTTTTGAGGGTCACTCATGCTATGCCCTTTGTATCTGTATGTTTTTATTTCTAATAAGGTTGGTCCTCCTTTTTCTCTTGCCCTGTTCACAGCCCTCAGCACTGCATTATGCACATCCTCTGGGCTCATGCCATCTACTGTATCAGCAGGCATTTCGTAAGCATCAGCCATTTTATAAATATCCAATGTTTTGCTAGTACGTGCTACAGAAGTACCCATTGCGTAGTGGTTATTTTCACAAATAAAGACTACGGGTAAATCCCACAACATAGCCATATTAAACGTTTCGTGTAGCATACCTTGCCTTGCAGCACCATCACCAAAATAACAAAGCACTACATTTTTAGTACCATTGTATCTTTCAGCAAAAGCAATACCTGCACCAGTTCCTATTTGAGCCCCTACAATTCCATGTCCTCCAAAAAAACCTTGCTCCACACCAAAAAGGTGCATACTACCACCTTTTCCCTTACTACATCCTGTAGCTTTACCATACAACTCTGCCATACAACTTTTTGCAGATACTCCCTTTGCTATGGCTAGTGCATGATTACGATAAGCAGTAATCATTTTATCATCTGGGGTGGTAGCCGTCATACATCCAGCGGCTACTGCTTCTTGTCCAATATACAAATGGCAAAAGCCACGTATTTTTTGCATTCCATACAATTGACCCGTTTTTTCTTCAAAACGGCGCATCAATAACATTAATTCGTACCAGTAAAGGTATGTTTCTTTAGAAAACTTTGTTGCCAAAGGAGTAGTTTTTAGGTTGCAAATATAAGGTAATTAGATTTTAAAATTATATACTTAATCTTTACATGTGTACGTTTCTTTTTAGATTTAATCCAGTATTAAAT
>JANXOQ010000096.1 GCA_025357775.1 Ferruginibacter sp.
TACTTAGATGAGTATTGTTACAGGTTTAATAGAATAAAATCATTCGAAAGTATTTTCCATAATATTACTTGTAGAATGATTAAACATAAACCTGTTTATTTAACACAATTAAAAATGGAGTAAGTAAATGCCTACTTCAATAAATTAAATCTTAACTAACAATCATAATCTTATTTAATGCGCTTGCCTGTAAAACTAATAAATTTAGCGTCTAATCATTTCTTAAATTTGCATAAAATATTTAAAATTGTCACGCTTTAATTTACAATCTACTTATACACCTGCGGGCGACCAGCCAGATGCTATCGCTAAACTTACTGAGGGTATAAATGAAGGAGAAAAGCACCAAGTATTGCTAGGTGTAACTGGTAGTGGTAAAACCTTTACCATGGCCAATGTGATACAAAATACACAGCGCCCAACACTTATTATTACCCACAATAAAACATTGGTAGCACAATTGTATGGTGAGTTTAAACAATTTTTTCCTGATAATGCTGTGGGGTATTTTGTATCCTATTACGATTACTACCAACCAGAGGCTTACATAGCAAGTAGCAATACTTACATAGAAAAAGATTTAGCCATAAACGAAGAGTTGGATAAGCTTCGCTTGCAAGCCACTGCACAACTTCTTAGTGGTCGCAGAGATATAATTGTGGTAGCAAGCGTAAGTTGTATATATGGTATGGGTAACCCAGCCGAGTATGAAAACGGTATTATACGAATTAAAAAAGGACAAATAATTAGTAGGCAAGGTTTTCTACATGCGCTTGTAAATGCTTTATACAATCGCAGCCAAGGAGATTTTACAAGAGGCACATTTAGGGTAAAGGGAGATACGGTAGATATAAATTTACCTTATGTAGACTATGGCTACCGAGTAAGTTTTTTTGGAGATGAAATTGAAAGTATAGAAACATTAGAGCTAACTACTGGCAAACGTATTGTACAGGTAGAAGATGCGGCAATTTTTCCTGCATCGTTGTATTTGGCGCCAAAAGATATGCAGGCAAAAGTAATTGGTCAAATACAAGATGAATGTTTTGCGCAAGCAGAATATTTTAAAAAATCTGGAAAGTTTATAGAAGCACAACGCATAACTGAAAGGGTGAATTATGATATAGAAATGATAAAAGAGTTGGGTTATTGCAATGGCATAGAAAACTACTCAAGGTTTTTTGACCAGCGTGCACCAGGCGCAAGACCCTTTTGTTTGATAGATTATTTTCCAAAAGACTTTTTAATATTGCTTGATGAGAGCCACCAGACTATACCACAAATAAGCGGCATGTATGGTGGAGATAGAAGCAGAAAATTAACCTTAGTTGAATATGGTTTTCGTTTGCCATCAGCCATGGATAATAGACCGCAAAATTTTCATGAATATGAAAACCTTGCTCACCAAACAATTTATGTAAGTGCTACGCCTGGCGAGTATGAATTAGAAAAATGCTCAGGTGTAGTAGCAGAGCAGGTTGTACGGCCTACAGGCTTGCTTGATCCTCCTATAGAAATACGCCCATCTATAAATCAAATAGATGATTTGCTAGATGAAATAGACAAACGAATAAAAATGGGTGACCGAATTTTGGTAACTACACTCACCATTCGTATGGCAGAAGAAATGCAAAAATATTTGCAGCGTATAAATATAAAATCGAAATACATACATAGCCGGGTGCATACACTTGATAGAATTGAAATTTTGCGTGAGCTTCGGTTGGGAATTATAGATGTGCTCGTTGGGGTAAATTTACTAAGAGAAGGATTGGACTTGCCAGAAGTATCGCTAGTGGCAATTTTAGATGCAGATAAAGAAGGATTTTTACGCAATGAAAGAAGCCTTACTCAAACCGCTGGTCGTGCTGCAAGAAATGCTCGTGGGTTGGTTATTTTTTATGCAGATAAAATAACGGAAAGTATGCAAAAAACAATGGATGAAACACAGAGGCGAAGGGAAAAACAAATTGCATTTAATACTGCCAACAACATTACCCCAACCACCATTATAAAAACCAACGAACAAATATTTGCACAAGGCAGTGTACTAGATATAAAAGCCTTTGACCCAACAAAGCCAACAGCCATGGGTAACGACGAAAATATTTTAACTATAGCTGCAGAGGAGCAAGAGGAATATAAAACAATACCAAGCATGGAAAAAGCCATTACAAAAATTAAAAAAGAAATGGAAAAAGCTGCAAGAGATATGGATTTTATGGAAGCAGCAAGGCTTAGGGATGAAATGTTTAAAAAGCAAAAGGAGTTAGAGGAGATGAAGAGTTAGTTATAAAAAATATTTTTCCGCTCGTAAACGCACTTTGTAAGATTAAAAAATCTTTAATTTAGCTAAGCAAATAATTAATTGTAAAAAAGTAATCCTAGAGTAATGAGGTATCACTTATTTTCAATTACAAAAACAAATCTCCCGCTATTCCATCTGCAAAAAACATACCTTCTTTTGTTAGCAGTAAAAAACAGCCCGTATGTTTTATTTTTTTTACTTCAATATATTTTTGAGAAAGTTTTAAAATTCTGCTGCTGTTTTCTTTTCCATATTCGACAGTAATTTTTTTAAGGTTTATACCTTCAATTGTTCTTATTGCTATCATTACATATTCGTTTAATCTATCTGCATCGGTAAGTATTTCTTCCTCATAAGGTGTAGTATTATTTTTAAGCGATTGCAAATACAAACTGTTATTGGCAATATTCCATCTCCTTTTATTATAGCCATTATATGAATGTGCAGATGGACCAAAACCAAAGTAGGGCTTGCCTTGCCAATAGCTGCTGTTGTGTTTACTTCTATTACCTAAAGTACAAAAACTGCTTATTTCATACTGTTCATAGCCAGCTTCTTCCATCATTTGTAAAAGCAATTGAAATTGTCTTGCTTGTTTTTCATCATCTATTAAAAGGCTTTTATTTTTTTTAATAAGTTTTTCAAGCATTGTTTTTTTTTCTACAGTAAGTGCATAGCAAGAAACATGTGGAATATTTCTATTAGCAATTATTTCAATATTTTTTTTTAAATCATTATTACTCTGCAAAGGGGAACCATATATTAAATCGACTGAATAATTTTTAATGCCTGCGTTTTCTATTACATCTAAGCAGTCTAATGATTGTGCTGCGTTATGCGCACGGTTCATCCATTTAAGTTCTGCTTCATTAAAAGATTGTAGCCCTACTGAAAGCCTATTTACGCCAAAGCTAATCCAGCTTTGCATGTTAGTTACACTTATATCATCTGGGTTTGCTTCTAATGTAATTTCTGCTAATGGAGAAACGATAAACTTAGTTCTTATTGCTGAAAATATTAAACCAATTTCATCCATATTTAAAAGACTAGGTGTTCCTCCACCAAAATAAATTGTTTCTATATTTTTATCTTCAATAAAACCGTTGCTTAATTCTATTTCTGTAACAATAGCCTTTGTAATAGCATCTTTATTAGTAAGGGATAAAGAAAAATGAAAATTGCAATAGTTGCACGCCTGCTTGCAAAATGGAATATGAATATAAATACCCGCCAAAGATTTGTAAATTTACTTTTTATAAATGTTGTGTAGCCAAAATGATTAATCGTTTAAACTTTATTGTAACAATATCTTTATGTATGCTATGCTTGTGGCCATGCTATTTGTTTGCACAAAAAAACAACGATACTTCTCTTTTATTTAAACTAATAATTCATTGTAAAGATAGCAATATTAAAATTCAACATTTAGATATTAAAACCTCTTTTATAGACCAACCAAAGTTATACGATTATGTAAATGCATTGCCTCAAATGCTTGCTAGCAAAGGTTATCCAATAGCATCAATAGATAGCAGCTGGCAATTAGAAAAAGATTTGCATATAAATTTATTTGTAGGGCAGCAGTACAATTGGATTACATTAAAATTAAACAATACAGATAAAAACTTATTATTTGAGAATGTATATGCTGAAAAAAACTTTAATAATATGCCCCTAAATGTTGACCTGCTTGATGAAATAAAACAAAAATTACTTACTACATATGAAAATCAAGGTTACCCTTTTGCTAAAATATATTTAGACAGTATAATAATTATAAACAATAAAATATCTGCTCTATTAAAAATTGAAAAAGGAAATATTTATACAATTGATAGTATAAAAAATTATGGAAAATTAAAATTAAATACAAAGTTTTTACAACGATACTTAAATATAAAAAATGGTAGTGTATATAGCAGAGAAAAATTAAACAGTATTGACAAGCGCATGCTAGAGCTGCCTTATGCTCAAACTATAGCTAGCTCTACTTTAAACCTACTTGGAAGTGGTGCTGTTGTAAATATTTATGTAGATAATAAAAAAAGTAGTGAGGTAAGTGCAATTTTTGGTTTCTTACCTGCGGCCAATAACACAGGTACTTTTCAACTTACAGGAGATGTAAACCTTAATTTGAAAAATGTATTTGGAGCAGGGGAAGGGCTAATATTCAAATATCAAGCATTGCAGCCAAAATCTCCAAGGCTAAATATAGGTTTTGAAAAACCTTATGTGTTTAATTCTCCCTTTGGCTTAGGCTTTTTATTTGAATTATTTAAAAAAGATTCTAGTTTTATACAACTTAATGCGCAAACAAACTTGCAATTAAATTTATCTAATTTTCAAGTAGGAAAAATTATATTTCAAATACAAAATACCAATTTATTACAAGGCGGTATTGATACAGCTGTAATAAAATTTCAAAAAAAATTACCAGAAATTATTGACGTAAAGGCTGTAAACCTAGGCTTAACCTATGAGTATAAAAAAACAAATTATATATTTAACCCCATGCGAGGCAATGAAATTGCATGTACAATAGTAACAGGTATTAAAACAATAGAAAAAAATAGTAGCATTGTTTCTTTAGCAAACAATGGGTATAATTATGAAACATTATATGATTCTTTAAAATTGAAAAGTTATCAAATACGTGTAAAATTTGCTGCTGCCCATTATTTTCCATTATCTAAAACAAGCACATTTAAAACTGCTATAAATGCTGGCATTTATAGCAGTCCCAATATTTTTCGCAATGAAATTTTTCAAATTGGAGGGTATAAATTATTGAGGGGGTTTGATGAAGAGAGTATTTATTCTACTAAATATGCTGTGCTTACAGCCGAATATAGATCTCTTCTTAGCCTAAACTCATATATATTTGGTTTTGTAGATGCAGGAGCTACAAAAGCTAGCTATCAAAGTATAAATGCCCAAAACATATTTTTAAGTGCGGGGCTTGGTATATTATATGAAACTAAGGCAGGCTTGCTCAATCTTAGTTTTGCTGTTGGTAAAAGAGATGATGTACCCTTTAGTATTAAGCAAGGTTCAAAAATACATTTTGGATATATTAATTACTTTTAACTCTTGTATCATTTTTTTATAAAAATTGGTAATCAATAAAGTTATTCTTTATAAAACTTATTTTTGCGCAAAATCATTTTCGTTTTGAAAATATTGCTCACATTATTTTTTGCTTTAGGAACAATTTTTATAAAAGCACAAAAAGTGCATATTGCTATACCAGCAACCTCAGACAGCTGCAATAAAGTAACTAAAAGTATATACAAAGTTTTATTAGATACAAATGTTTTTTTAAATACAAAAGGGAAACCACAAGTACTTTTGGTAAAACAAAATAATCATCAAAATAACCAAATATTATTTTATTTACTACTATTACTTTTTTTTGTACTTGGTATAACACGTTCTTTTTTCAAAAAATATTTCTCTACACTTTTTAGCGTATTTTTTAATAGCACTTTAAAACAAAATCAAGATC
>JANXOQ010000488.1 GCA_025357775.1 Ferruginibacter sp.
ATGGAGAACAGGAAGTGCGGCGTGGGCTCAATAAAGATATAAAGTTGAAGAGTGCGACGCCAATGAAGCTAAATAGAAATTGTGAAGCCGGGATTAAAAAAAAAGAAATTAAACCTATCATCAAATTACCCAATCATCACAATAGAATTATGGCGAAAGCAATAAGCGAAACTCCTTTAATGCAACAACACAATGCCATAAAGGCTAAATACCCTGATGCGATTTTGCTTTTTAGGGTGGGCGATTTTTATGAAACATTTGGGCAGGATGCGGTGATTACTTCGCAGGTGCTTGGCATAACGCTTACGAAGCGGAATAATGGTGATGAAAATTCATCTCAGTTGGCAGGGTTTCCGCATCATGCGCTGGATACTTATTTGCATAAGTTGGTGAAGGCGGGTTACAGAGTGGCTATTTGCGACCAACTGGAAGACCCAAAAACGGCAAAGGGAATTGTGAAACGTGGCGTAACAGAATTAGTGACGCCAGGTGTGACCACTAGCGATAAATTGCTAGAGCACAACAGCAATAATTTTTTAGCATCGCTGCATATTACAGAAGAAAAAATTGGTATTGCATTTTTAGATATTTCTACAGGTGAGTTTTTTATAGCGGAAGGCGATAAAGAATATGCCGATAAATTATTGCAGAGTTTACAACCTGCTGAAGTAATTTTTCAGCGCAACAAGCAAAAATATTTTAAAGAAACTTTTGGTAATTCTTTTTTTACCTACGCATTGGATGAATGGATTTTTGCAGAAGTATATGCCAACGAAATTTTGCTGAAACACTTTGGTACACATAGTTTGAAAGGTTTTGGTGCAGATGGGATGGCGGTGGGTATTATTGCTGCTGGTGCTATTTTGCATTATTTAAAAGATACCGAGCATCCAAATTTACAACACATTACTTCGTTGCAACGGATAAATAAAGAAGAGCATTTGTGGATGGATAGGTTTACAATTCGCAATTTGGAATTGCTAGGGCCAAATGAAAATAGTAGTTTGTTTAAAACGATAAACAACACAGTATCGCCCATGGGTGCAAGATTAATGAAGCGTTGGATGTTGATGCCACTGAATGAATTGTATAGAATAAACGAGCGGCTAAATGCGGTAGAATTTTTTATTAAAGAAACTGATACTCGCAATAATATTACCAAACACATAAAACAAGCGGGTGATGTAGAAAGGCTGGCCGCAAAGGTGCCGCTGAAAAAAATAAACCCAAGAGAAGTGTTGCAAGTAGCTAAAGGATTGCAACAAACGGCTGCTATAAAAATAATATGCGAAGCAAGTAGCAATGAATATTTGAAACGATTGGGCGATAGTTTGAATAGTTGCGATTATATTTTAAACAAGATATTAAAAGAAATAATTGAAAACCCTCCTGCGGCCGCAAACAAAGGCGGGCTAATAGCTACAGACATACACGAAGAATTAGATGAACTTAGAAATATTGCAAGTGGTGGTAAAAATTATTTACTAGAATTACAACAAAAAGAAGCATTGGCTACAGGTATTTCTTCTTTAAAAATAAGTTTTAATAATGTGTTTGGTTATTTTCTTGAAGTAACAAACTTACACAAACCAAAAGTACCTGATACATGGATACGCAAGCAAACCCTCGCAAATGCGGAGCGTTACATTACGCCTGAGTTAAAAGTATATGAAGAAAAAATTATTGGTGCAGAGGATAAAATTTATGCAATAGAGCAACAAATATTTCAAGAGTTGTTAAATGAGTTACAAGACTACATTGCACCTATGCAGGTAAATGCACATGTGATGGCGGTGCTAGATAATTTGTGTTGTTTTGCCAACAATGCATTGCAATACAATTATAAAAAACCTTTGTTGCACGATGGGTATGAAATGGACTTGAAAGACAGCAGGCATCCAGTTATTGAGCGAAACATACCACAAGGTGAATCATACATAAGCAATGATATTTTTTTAGATAATCAAACCAACCAACTCATTATTCTTACTGGACCAAACATGAGTGGTAAGAGTGCTATACTTAGGCAAACGGCATTAATAACTTTGATGGCGCACATGGGAAGTTTTGTGCCTGCATCTGCAGCAAAAATTCCGCTGACAGATAAAATATTTACAAGGGTTGGCGCATCGGATAATATAAGCGGTGGCGAAAGTACTTTTATGGTGGAGATGAATGAAACAGCTAGTATCATTAATAATCTTACTGCAAGAAGCTTGATTTTGTTAGATGAAATAGGTAGGGGTACATCTACCTACGATGGTATTTCTATTGCATGGAGTATTGCAGAATTTATTCACCAAAGTGTGCATGCACCAAAGACATTGTTTGCTACGCATTACCATGAATTGAATGAATTGGAAAATAAATTTGGACGCATAAAAAATTACCACATTACCAATAAAGAAGTAGGTAATAAAATAATTTTCTTGCGCAAGCTTGCAGCAGGTGGCAGTACGCATAGTTTTGGTATTCACGTAGCAAGAATGGCGGGTATGCCGCCAAGCTTGATTGATAGGGCAAATGAAATTTTATTGGAGCTAGAAAAAAAGAATGATACTGACTATGAAAAAGGCAAAGTGCATTCTCCCGACTTAAAAGAAAAAATGAGAGAAATCGGTATGCCAAAAATGCAATTGAATATTTTTGATGCACACTCTATGACTTTTGAAGAAATAAGAACGATTTTAGAAACAGTGGATATAAATAGATTGACACCTGTGGAAGCATTATTGAAATTACAAGAGATAAAAGGTAAGGTAAAATGATTTTTGATTGCTGATTTAGCTTAATTAATAGTGCTAAATTATTTTAGCAATTAATAAAAATGGTAAATTTTTACAAAAGTTTTTTCAAATTCCCCTCTTCAAAATATACTTTACACAAAGCACTAGCAACCTCCAATATTTTTTTAAAAGCATCTGGTTTATTACTGCTTAACGATAACGCATTTTTAATTGCCGTTGCATCTGATACTTTTTGAGTAGCCATAATAGCTTCTACCAATACCATTATTTTTAAGCCATTATCTTTTAGTGTACCTAGTGATTGTATCATATTGCTCAACGCTAGAAAATAATTTTTCTCCAATTTTAAAGTAACATTATTTGCTCCAACTTTTGGCATAATATTAAAAGGAGATGTTACAATTTCTTGCGTAAGATATTTTTTTACATTTTTATCTACTACTTTGTTATCTACTAGTTGTATTGCGCCTTGTAATGCTTTCGGGTAAATACTTAGCCACCTTAGCTTTCGCCTAATTTCATGTACATGTATTTCTATATCGGTAAATGGATTACCAACTTCGCTGTAAAATTTATTAATAGTTTGTATTGCATTTTCATAAAATATTTTAATAGCCTTTATCTCACTTTCTGGAGATTGCCATTTCATTTTATTTAACTTTTTTCTAATTTTATTGGTTCGCAATGGGTCATGGTTTATCCATTTTCCACTTATTAAAGCAGCGTTTAGTTCAACCTGTTTTTCTATAACTTTTTTTGCTAACCAGTTTTTAATTTCAATTGGTATTTTTTTACTTGCTTTAAATTCATTTGAAAAACTATCATAATAATCAATTGCACCAAGAGCATCCTCAACTAATTTAAACCTTGCATTTATTTTTAAAAATTTCTTTTCTTCTTGCAAATCTGCGTATAATCTTGCTAAGGCTTCTAGCATAAATACTTTTGTTCTACCATCGTTTTTATATAAATACAATGCTGCATTATCAGTTTTAGATGCTGCTAATAAAAGTTCTTCTAATTGTAAAAAATAGTATTCAAATCTTTGTTGTCCTAGTGTCATATTAAAAAGGTTTAAGGTTGTTTTAAGGTATGTAGCTTTGATTATGCAAGGTTTTATGTTTTGCAATTATCAATTACTTTTTGCAAATCGTCAATTAGCCACTTCTCTTTTACCGCTACCAACTAAATTATTGTTCAAAAAATGCAATTGTACCACCCACCCAAGTTTTGTCTTTATTGTACCTTGTACCAATCATTTTCCCTTTGCTTAATCTTGCTAAGTTATGAACAGCTATTGGTCTTTTCCACTCTGGTTTCCAAAAATAAAATAATCTTATTTCAGCTTTAGCAGGTTCATCCATTGTTTTTATAACTGCAGCATAATCTACTTTGCGTTGCAGTATCCAATTTTCGGGGTCTGTTATTTTTTCAATATCAGCTTGTGTTACGTCTATCACTACCCCCATGCCAGCAAAAGAAAATAATGGTTTTAAAACATACTCTTCAAGATTTACTGGCTGTGCTATTTCGTTTAAGAAAAAAGTGTCTGGTACGTAATCATTATCTATAAATGGTAATGTAAATTTACTTATCCTGTAAAACCAATTAGGGTGAGGCACCCATTCTACATCATACTCTTTTGTTAAATCTACAATTGCTTCTAGCCCTCCTTGCTGTTGCAAATCATCAAAAATTAAACGATTATAAATTCTTTTTACAATTTGCTTTTCTCCATTTTTATTCTCATAATACAATATTTTTTTATCTGCCTTTAATTCAGTTATACAAACTGTTTCAATGCCAAGTATTTTTTTTGTGGCATAAAAATCTATTCTTGTTTTTTGTTTTTCAGGAAAAATTTCTAACAAAATAACTTCGTCCATAATATGATTGCCAATAATAATATCTTTTAGTAATTGTATGTAGCTTTCTTTATTGTAACCATTTAAATAAGAAGAATGTGTGCTTGGCAGGTTAGCATACTTAGCTGTAAGTTCACTATGAAATGCTTGAAAAGCATACAATGTAGGAAAGCCTTGCATCTCTATTAACTGTGGTTCGTAGCCTCCTTTTCCATCATTACAAATACCAAAGTCAAATACAATCATTTCTGCATGTCCTTCCTCACCATTCACTCTCACATCTTTAGGTATACTTCTTTCCGTGAGTTCTGTAAAATTAGGAGCTACAATTACATCAATAATATCTTCACAAGCTTCTAACATTTTTTTAGTAAAATCTTTGGGTATAAAAAGCGGCGTTTCAGCATTTCTAAAATCTAATGAGCCGGGTTGTATAGCTTCTACTTCTGCTAAGTATGCAGTATATTTCTCTTGAGAAAAGTTTTTATTAAAATTATCTCTTAATTCTTTTTGCATTGTTAAAAAGTTTAAGGTTTAATGTTCAAAGTTTTAAAATAAAAAATAATAATAATTACAGATTTAATTCTGAAGCTGTAA
>JANXOQ010000511.1 GCA_025357775.1 Ferruginibacter sp.
AACAGTACTAGTACATTTTAAAGAAAAAGTAGAAGATAGTTTTTTTACAAGCATAGAGAAAATAAAAATATTAAGTAACGACAATAATATTTTTACACTGGAATGTGCTGATGTAGAAAAAGTAAAAAAACAAATCTTACAATTGTCCATTGCACAAAATCTAAATATTTTAAGCATACAAAGCCAAAATAAAAATTTAGAAGTTATTTTTAAAGAGCTTACCAACACCGAAGCATAATAATCCTTGTTTTTAGTTTCTCAACATAAAAACTTAAAACATGAAATTTACAAAACACATTCCAGCAATTTTATTAGGCATACTATTTGTAGCTTTTGGGCTAGCATATTTTTTTAAATTAATGCCTGAGCCAAAAGATTTAAACACTAATGAAGTTAGCTTTATGACACTTTTTGCTGGTACAGGTTATTTAAAATTTGTAAAAGTATTGGAAGTAGTATTTGGTATTTTGCTGCTAATTCCAAAAACCAGGTCTTTAGGCTTATTATTAATAGCACCAATAATTGTAAATATAGTTTGCTACGAAGCCTTTATTCATAATGGTTTTTCAATAGGAGCAGCACTAATTATTTTAAATGCTTTGGGTATTTATTTAAATAAAGATAAATATGCAAGTATTTTAAGTTAATCAATTATTTTTAACAGGAGAACTTGAGTTGCATTTTTAGAATGTATATCAAGATATAGTGGTGCGAATTAATTATTACAATTTGGCATGTAACTTTTAATATTGAAGAAGATATTTGCCTTCTAAATAGCTGTTCCAATAATTACTTTACCTACTATTATTGTTTTATTAAAGGCATAAAATAATTTCGTATTTATTTTGAAGTAAAAATATGCTGATTTTATATTTACATTTGCTGATACAAAACAATAAAATGATAAATACGCCTTTTACCGAAAAACACATTGCTCTTGGTGCAAAAATGGCTGAATTTGCAGGTTTTAATATGCCCATTTCTTATAAGGGCATTAATGAAGAACATGCTGCCGTACGCAACAATGCAGGCGTTTTTGATGTGAGCCACATGGGAGAGTTTATTATAAAAGGAGAATATGCACTTGAATTGATTCAACGTATAACCACCAACGATGCAAGCAAGCTTATTGCTGGCAAAGCACAATATAGTTGTATGCCAAATAACGATGGTGGAATTGTGGATGACTTATTGGTGTACTGTATTGAAGAAAATAATACATACATGCTTGTGGTGAATGCAGGTAACATTGCAAAAGATTGGGATTGGATAACTGCACACAATACCAATAATGCGCAAATGCAAGATATTTCTCCTGAAACTTGTTTACTTGCAATACAAGGCCCAAATGCTACAAAAATATTACAAACACTCACCGATATTGATATTCTAAATCTTACTTATTACACATTTTCAAAAGGAAAATTTGCGGGTGTAGATAATGTGTTAATTAGCGCTACTGGTTATACTGGGAGTGGTGGAGTAGAAATTTATTTTGCTGATAAAGATGGCGCAGCTGATAAAATATGGAGTGCTATTTTTGAAACAGGTTCAGCATTAGGCATAAAACCAATTGGGCTGGGCGCAAGAGATACATTGCGTTTAGAAAAAGGATTTTGTTTATACGGAATGGATATAAATGATACTACATCTCCTATAGAGGCGGGGCTTGGTTGGATTACAAAATTTACCAAAGACTTTACCAACAAAGCATTATTTGAAAAACAAAAAGCAGAGGGACCTACAAAAAAATTGGTAGGTTTTGAATTGATAGAAAAAGGTATTGCACGCCACGATTATGAAATTGTAGATGTAGATGGAAATTTAATTGGAAACGTAACATCTGGTACGCAAGCACCATCTCTTGGTAAAGCCATAGGAATGGGCTATGTAGCTAGCGCATACACTAGTATAGGTAGCGAAGTTTTTGTAAAAATAAGAGATAAGAATATGAGAGCAGTGGTGGTAAAAGTTCCATTTGTGTAAAAAATTATTATAACCTGTCTTGTACTTTTTAAAATGCCTAATTCTTTTACATTAATACAAAATAAAAATGGCATTAGTATGTATTCTTCGGCTTCAGCAATATACGCTAGTATTTGATGTTTTCATTTTAAGTTAAAATGCATCATAAAAAAATGGCATTCTTCAAAATTGAAACCTTTGTAAGCAGTACCCCCGAAGTTGTTTTAAACCTTAGTTGAAGTATAGATTTGCACTTCATTTATACAAGCAAAACAAAGGAAAAAGCTAATGCAAGTGTTGCTGCAAGGTTAATAAATCTAGATGAAAGCGTTACTTCGCAAGCAAAATACCTTTTTTAAAAACGCACTTACGCTTCTAAAAGTATTACTTATAATTACCCATTTTTTACAGATGAAATGCAAAAAAGAGATTTAAAAAGATTTTCTTTCTTATATATTTTTGAATTATTGGCAGTTTGAATTTTAATGACTGATAATGTTTATTTAAAAGCCCTTTTTGGCGTACTAAGAAAATTCGTACATTGGTTGTTTCTCAAAAATAATTTTTAAAAATTTTGAACTCAGCGAAATGAGGTAATAAAAGAGTATGCGGCGAATGATAATTTGAATAAATATTACATTCATTTTCTAAAGTTTTCTAAAGTAACTTCTTCTTAAGCCAGTAAATTATTTCTAAAAACTAACGAATAACTAATTGAAGTAACAAAAAATTAGTTAACATTGCTTTATTACTAAAATACTGAAAGCTAATAAATACATTGGAAACTAAAATAAAAATTGTAAGGGTTTTTAATCGTTTTATTTTAGGCGGTCCATCCTTAAATGTATCTTTTCTTACCAAGTTTCTCTCATCTAGTTTTGAAACAAAGCTAATTATTGGTTCAAAAGATACCGACGAGCAAGAGGCCGTTGAACTTATAAAACGTTATGGGATAGAGTTTACGGAGGTTACAGAAATGAAAAGAGCCATAAATCTTATTGAAGATTTTAAAGCTTATAGAAAAATTAAGCAAATTATTAAAGATGCTAATCCAAGTATCGTACATACACACGCTTCAAAACCAGGTGCCATAGGTCGTATGGCAGCTTCTAGTTGTAAGGTGCCAATTATATTACATACATATCATGGGCATGTTTTTCATTCATATTTTGGTACAATAAAAACTTTCATTTACTTAAAAATCGAACAGTTTTTAGCAAGAAAATCTACCAGAGTAATTGCAATAAGTGAGCAGCAAAAACATGAATTAGCTACAATACATAAAATATGTAACAAAAATAAAATTGTAGTTATTCCATTGGGTTTAGATCTTGATGCTTTTTACCAAAATCAAATTGAAAAAAGACTTGCTTTTAGGCAAAAATATAATATTGCCAATAATGAGGTAGTGATAGGTATTATTGGTAGGCTTGTATCAATTAAAAACCATACGCTATTTATTAATGCTATAGCAATAGTTTTAAAAAAAGCTACAAATAAAATTAAAATTATTATTGTTGGTGATGGTGATGAGCGACAAAATATAATGACATTATTAACCAAATTAGATATAGAGTATAATTATTACCCAGATGATAATAATTGTAAAACAGTTACCCTTACATCATGGCTTACAAGTATGGATGAGGTATATGCTGGTTTAGATATTGTAGCACTTAGCTCTTTAAATGAAGGCACACCAGTATCTCTCATTGAAGCTCAAGCCTCTTGCAAACCCATTGTAACAACAAATGTAGGTGGTGTTGTAGATGTTGTATTAGAAAATAAAACAGCCTTTATTACACAATCTAACGAAGTAGGTGCTTTTGCTAATGCACTATTACGACTCGTAGAAAGCAAAGCATTAAGAGACGAAATGGGAAAAATTGGATACGACCATGTAAAAGATAAATTTGATAAATCAAGGTTAGTAAATGATATGGAAAATTTATACAACCAGCTTTTAGCAGAAAAAGGACTTTTACATTCTAAAAAATAATCCGATTACTTCAATCAACTTTAATAGCACATTTAATTATTACAAAATAATATTTTAAATGCTAAAGATGTAAAGCTTTTTTTGTTGGTAATGTTAGTTGGTATATTGATTATTCTATAACTAAATTTATTACTTTTTGAGGGACGACTTACAAGCAGTAAAATGAATCAACATTTAACCCTTTGTAGAGTTTCTCACTATTAAGCTAGACTTTAAAACAGTATTAGCCTCTTTAGCACCAATTTCTTTTTTATCTACCAATTTAAATAAAATACTAGCTGCTTCCCTGCCTATTTCATATGCAGGCTGTGTAATACTAGTAAGTGATGGGTTTAAAATAGCCGCTGTTTGTAAGTTGGAATAACTTATTATTTTTACGTCTGTAGGTATTCTTAAATTTAATGCTTCGCATATTTCATAACTAGTAATAGCCAGTTCTTCTACTGAGGCAAAAATGCCATCGGCCCTATTTGATTTGCTTAAAATTTTTTCTATAAATTTTTTATTTTTCCTTTTATCATCACCACAGTAAACAATTAATTTTTCATCTACCAATATGTCATATTTTTTTAGTGCATCTAAATACCCTAGCATTCTATTGCTTATAATAGTCAGCGTATTGGAAATAGACAAGAACGCAATTCTTTTACAACCACTTTTTATTAAATGTTGTGTTCCAGCAAAAGCACTATTATAATCATCAGTAGTAATTTTAGGCGCATCCATTTTTTCAGGAACTCTATCAAAAAATACCAACGGTATTCCACTATTTTTTAATTCTTCTAAATGTTTTGTTTTGGTAGTAGCCCTCGTTAGCGAAATCATAATACCATCCACCCTTCCATTTAATAAATGTTTAGCTACATCCATTTCTTTTTTTACATCTTCATGTGTTTGGTATATGAGTACATGGTAGCCTTTTCCTTGCGCATAAGACTCTGCACCATTAATAGCTAAAGAGAAAAAATTGTTGGCAATAGTAGGAATAATTACGGCAATCGTTTTACTTTTTTGATTTCTTAAGTTACTTGCAAATGGGTTAGCTTGGTAGTTAAATTCCTTTGCTTTTTTTTGTACCTTTTTTTTTGTAGCAATACTAATTTCTGGGCTATCTCTCAATGCTTTTG
>JANXOQ010000512.1 GCA_025357775.1 Ferruginibacter sp.
CATTTATTGTAATATTAGGAAAATGAACAGAGAATCTATTTCAAATACTGACAATGCATTGCTTACGCAAATAGGTAACTTTATAAAAGAAATGCGTATAAGTGAAAACAAAACACAGCAACAAATAGCTAATGAAGCTGGCATTAATAGATCTACCTACACACATATAGAAAATGGAAAGGGCTCAAGCATGCTGCATTTTATAAAAGTATTAAGAGTATTGAATGCATTGCATCTCTTAAAAAACTTTGAATGGCAAACAACCATAAGCCCAATAGCACTTGCCAAAGCGCAGCAAACTAAAAGGCAAAGGGCAAGTAAAAGCACCACTAACATTTAAGTGAAATGAACAGCGTATCACAAATAAAAATATTTAACAAAAAGGTAGGTGCAGTAGCTTATGATAATGAAAAAGGTACAGCCTTATTTGAATTTGAAGATTCATTTTTAAAATCTGGTTTAGATTTATCTCCCATAAAAATGCCTATTAAAAATGCAAAAGGAAAAATATTTTCTTTTGTAGAACTAAGCAGGAGTAATACTTTTAAAGGTATGCCAGGATTATTGGCAGATGTGTTACCCGATAAATATGGCAATGCATTAATAAATAATTGGTTGGCAAAAAATGGTAGACCAACAGGAAGTTTAGACCCTGTAGAAACACTTTGCTTTATTGGAAAGCGAGGAATGGGTGCATTAGAATTTAATCCAGTAAACCCACCAACTGCCAACAACAGTACCAAAGTAGAAATTGGTAGCATGGTACAAATAGCCCAAGATATTTTAAGTGAAAGGAAAACTTTTACAACAAATTTATCTGTAGATGAAGAAAAAGCAATGGCAGATATTTTAAAGATAGGTACGAGTGCAGGTGGCGCAAGAGCAAAAGCTATTATTGCGTATAACCCACTTACCAAAGAAGTAAAAAGCGGGCAAACCGATGCCCCTGCTGGGTTTAATCATTGGCTTATAAAATTTGACGGTGTAGATGATGCACAATTTGGCGCAAGTAGTGGATACGGACGAGTAGAAATGGCATACTACAAAATGGCCTTAGATTGTGGCATAGAAATGATGGAATGTAAACTGTTTGAAGAAAATGGCAGAGCGCATTTTATGACCCGTCGCTTTGATAGACCAACTGAAAATACCAAGCTACATGTACAAACATTTTGTGCCATGCAGTATTACGATTTTAATGATGTGGGTTTTTATAGCTACGAACAATTGTTTGAAACAATGCGCATTTTAAATTTGCCATACCCACAGCATGAGCAACTTTACCGCCAAATGTTGCTAAATGTAATGGGGCGCAACTGCGATGACCATACTAAAAACTTTTCTTTTGTAATGGACGAAAATGGCACATGGAAACTATCCCCTGCGTATGATGTGTGTCACGCATACAGGCCTGCGAGCCCATGGGTGAGCAAACAATCGCTCAGCGTAAATGGCAAAAGAGAAAACATTAACAAAGATGATTTGTTGGCTGTAGCAAAATTAATTGGCATAAAAAAAGCCGCAAAAATACTTACACAGGTAAGTGATGTTGTAAACCGCTGGAAAGATTATGCAGTGGAGCAAAAAGTACTAGCAAAATTAAGAGAAGCTATTAATAAATCTCTTTTACCGATGTGAGTATTACAATTCTTACATAATAAAAATATGCATTCGTAATCAAAAAAAGTCAATGGGCTATACCGCTTAAACAGGTTATCACCAATTTTGAAGTTTCAACTATTTTAAATGCAAAGTTTAATGCAGAGCGAAGTAAAATAAATATTAAAAATCTTTTACCCACCACAAATAAAATGTAGCAAAATTTTTTCGCCATGCAACTTCATTGTGCTTTGCATTTTCATCTTTGGTTACACTTGTATTGTTAGTTTTTTTCGAAATAATCTTTTGCATTCTTTCCATATCAGCCATCATTGTAAACCCTTCTTTACCGCCACAATAAAACCAAAAGCGATTGTTATTATTTTTCATCATTATTTTTTCTGCAAAGTTTTCTAAAGCAGGTGCTATCCAATATGCAGGAGAAAATATACCTGCACTGCCAAATATTGTTGGATATTTTAATATTGCATAAGTACTAATAAGCCCACCCATACTACTTCCTGCAATAGCAGTGCTAGATGCTGCTGCTTTTGTTCTATAATTTTTATCAACAAAAGGTTTAAGCGTTTTTACTAAAAAATTTGTGTAAGCTTCCCCCTCTCCTTTTCCAAATTCTTTTGTGTTGTATGGGTTATATTCTACCAACCTTTTTTCGCCACCATGGTCTATACCAACTACAATACAGTATTTACCAGTTTGCTTTTGTAACGAATCTAGCGTTTCATCTACATTCCATTCGCCAAAAGGAGCAGAAAAGTCATCAAACAAATTTTGTGCATCATGAATGTATAATACAGGATATTTTTTGTTTGTAGTTGTATAATTGGAAGGAAGATAAATCCATATTTTTCTTTTGCGATGTAGCTGCGGTATGTAAAAAGAATCAGAAACAATATGTACATTTTTTGATGCTGTATGATTGTGAGGTTTATCAATTACACGCCAGCCAAGGGTTGTAAAATAAAAGCTAGTGTCACTTTTAATGGTTATTAGCCTATTACTTCTTTCTGCACCATTTAGTGAATCCTCTACAGTTTGCCAACTACCTTGTGTAAACTTAAAACTATAATCTCCTTTTGCAATATTTGGCAAAATTATCTCCCAAGTATTATCCTTTGTTTTTACCAATTCAAAATTTTTATCAGAAGGGTTCCAACTATTAAAATTACCTACTGCAAATATTTGTGTAGCATTGTACATGGAATTATCTGTAACCACAAAACTTACTTTGAATTGACAAAAAGATTTTGTAGAAAAAAACAACAAACTGTAAACGCAATATTTTATCATACCAAAAATATTTATTGTTAAAATTAATCTATAAAAAGTGGCAGGGCAGCCTGACGAAATAAAAAGAGCATGGATATTTACAGATTGGAGAGAGGTGGAATAAAAATAGTTTTACATAAAAAAAGGGCTATCATTTCTGACAGCCCTTTTTGCAATAGAATGTTATATTATCCAATAACAGTTACATTAACTGCATTCATTCCTTTTTTACCATTCTGCAATTCAAATTCTACTTTATCACCTTCTTTAATCTCATTGATTAAACCACTTACATGTACGAAGGTTTCTTTGTCAGAATCATCATGCTTAATAAATCCGAATCCTTTTTCAGAATTGAAAAACTTTACGGTTCCTTGATTTTTGTCCATTTTTTTTATTTGTATTGTATTATTAAAAGGCAAATGTAAGGGTTTTATGTTAATTAAAATATTTACTTTAAAATACTTTACTGTTTTGCATTAAAATTCTCCAAATTTCCTTGCACATAATATTGTCTGACTTACTATAAAAACATAATTTTGCAAAAAATTTTATAAATATGACAAATAGAACTTTTACCATGATAAAACCAGATGCTACCTTAAATGGAAGTACTGGTGGTATATTAGAAATGATAAACACAGCAGGCTACCGCATTGTAGCTATGAAAATGGTACATTTAAGTGCTGCAAAAGCAGGTGAATTTTATGCAGTGCATAGCGAAAGGCCGTTTTATGGTGAATTAGTAGAATTTATGAGCCGTGGACCAATAACAGCCGCTATTTTAGAAAAAGAAAATGCTGTGGAAGATTTTAGAACTTTGATAGGTGCTACTAACCCTGCGCAAGCTACAGAAGGCACTATTCGTAAAAAATATGCTACATCAATTGGTGAAAACGCTGTACACGGTAGCGATAGTGATGAAAATGCCTCAATAGAGGGCAATTTCTTTTTTAGTAAACTAGAGCAATTCTAAGCATATATTATTGAAGAAACTAATACAGAAAAATAAAAATTAATAAAAATTTGTAAGCAAGTGCAAGGCTGAGTAAGTCTTGCATTTACTTATAAATCAATATAATACCCTCACTTTCCTTGTCCCTTTTACACCTTTCAATAAATCCATTGCGCTTTTACTTAAGCTTTTGTCTAAGTCTAAAACTACATAGCCAATAGTATCAGTAGTTTTGAGATATTGCCCCAGTATATTTATTTTATTTTTGCTAAGCAAAGTATTTATATCGCTCAGCACACCTGGCACATTATTATGTATATGTAGTATTCGGTGTGCGCCTTCTTGTGGGGGTAGTGCAAGTGCCGGTATGCTGTGAGAACCAGTGCTGATGCCCTTTTCTAGATAGTTGAATAATTTTGTGCTCACGTCTACACCAATATTACTTTGTGCTTCTTGCGTACTACCGCCTATATGTGGTGTAAGAAGAACATTTGGTAAATCTTTCATTGGGCTATCAAATATATCCCCATTTTTTTCGGGCTCTACAGGAAAAACATCTATAGCAGCACCACCAATTTGCCCTGCAATAATTGCTTTGCGAAGTGCTTCTAATTCTACCACTGTGCCTCTTGCGTAATTAATAATAATTGCCCCTTTTTTACAATATGCAATGGTAGTTTTATTTATTAAATTATAGGTAGAGTCAAGCTCTGGAACATGCAGTGTTACGATATCTGATTTTTGTAAAAGTTCTTTTAAAGTTTTACAATCATTGGCATTGCCTAAAGGCAATTTTGTTTCTGAATCATAAAAAATAACTTTCATACCCAGTCCTTCTGCTAATACACTTACTTGGCTACCTATATTACCATAGCCAATAATACCGAGGGTTTTGCCCCTCAGCTCGTGGCTGCCTGTAGCATCTTTCATCCACTTGCCTTCGTGTGCAGCTTTGTTTTTATCTACAATTTTTCTTATAAGCATAATAGATGCACCTATTACCAACTCAGCCACACTTCTTGTATTGCTGTAAGGTGCATTAAATACCGCTACACCATTTGCAGATGCTGCATTTAAATCTACTTGGTTTACACCAATACAAAAACAGCCAATTGCCTGCAACTTTGTAGCAGACTCTATTACACCAGCGGTTATTTGTGTTTTACTACGAATGCCTAATATGTGTACATTTTTAATTTCTTTTATTAATTCGGCTTCTGTAATAGCACCACTAATTTTTTTTACAGATGTATAACCATTATTTATAAATTGCGCAACTGCTGCTTCACTTATATTTTCTAAAAAAAGAATATTGATTTTTTCTTTAGGATAACTCGTAATTTTTTTATCTGCCATTGTATAATGTCCTTATTTTGCACAAATATATCTTTAAGAAGTGTTTTTATTAAAGATGAACTATTTTTATTTTTAAAGATTATTTAATAATGTATACATCTTCTTATAAATTTTTTCTTTGTTACATATTCATATTATGTAGTTTATTTTCATGTTTAGAAAATAATAATGCTGAAAAAAAAATTTCTATAAATAATGAAAAAAAAATTACCTACAATATTCCAGCACCTACTGCATTAAACCAAATAGAACAAAAGCGTATTTTTGATGCAGTAAAGTTATTTTATGATACTACCCTTGCAACATCAAGTTTTAATGGTGGTTTTTTAGTAGCTAAAGCTGGTAATATTATTTTTGAACAATACCGTGGTTCAGTTAATTTAGATAACCAACAAATAATTACTGCCAATACTCCATTGCACATTGCCTCTGTTTCTAAAACATTTACTGCAATGGCTATTTTAAAACTGCAAGAGCTGGGAAAACTAAGCGTTGATGATAGTTTAACAAAATTTTTTCCACAATTTAATTACCCAGGTGTAACAGTAAAAACATTGCTAAACCATAGAGCTGGTTTGCCAAATTATTTGCATTTTTTAAAAGAAGTAGCATGGCCAGATAGTGTGCTTCTGCGAAATGAGGATGTTTTAAATTTAATAATTAACAAAAAAAATATTTTACAAAAAAATATATCTGCACCAGATAAACGATTTTCATATAACAATACCAATTATGCATTGCTAGCGTTAATTATTGAAAAAGTATCGGGGAAATCATACCCTCAATTTATGCAACAAAATATTTTTGACCCAATAGGTATGAAAAATACATTTGTACATTTTGCAGGAGATAATAAAGTTGTATCAAAAAGTTTTGATTGGAAAGGAAGATTGATGCTTAATACAAATCTTGATGGTATTTATGGAGATAAAAATATCTACAGTACAGTACAAGATTTGTTAAAATGGGATAGGGTATTGAATGATACCGTATTTCTTTCAAAAAAATCGTTGAATATGGCTTATACGCCTTACAGTAATGAAAAGCCAGGCATAAAAAATTATGGCTTTGGATGGCGAATGAATATATATGAAGATGGTAAAAAAATTATTTTTCACAATGGTTGGTGGCATGGTAATAATGCAGCACTTATAAGGCTTTTAAAAGATGATGTAACCATTATTGCTATGAGTAATAAATTTGCAAGAGCGGTATACGGTACAAAAATTTTAGTAAATATTTTTGGGAATTATTTTGATGAAAAATCTGCTGAAGAAGATGATAATGTGATGCCAAACAATATCCCAACCGTTTTTCCTGCGGTTACTAATAAAAAGAGCAAAAAATTAGACGAACAACTAGAGCGACAACAAAATTATAATTTTGAAGATATGAATAAACATATTACACCAACGGAAAATAAACCTGCTAAATAAGTTTGTAAATATTAATCTTTTAAAGCTACAAGCGCAAGTAATGCAATATTGTTAAAATACCAAAGGGCTTGATTTTCACAACTACTGCCCATGACTTTATATCATGGAATGAAAATATAAAGGATAAACTATGCCAACCTGCGCATATTTTTTTGTTGTAAATTTAAAAAATCGTATAGAAATTAAAAAGGTAACGTTGCTACTTTCTAGATAAAAAAATTAAGGCATTTCTTTTAAAAATATTATAGAATCTTTACAATATTTTATTTGCTGATTAAAATTTTGGTTAAACAAAAAGCGAAAGAAATTTACATTACTTATATGTATATCTAAGCTAGGTTTACTTTGATTTGTTTTTATAGCACAAAAATTGTTAAAGGCAGACTCCGTGGTACTTATTCGTAAATCTCTAAAACCATGATCGCTCATTAATAATACAATTGCTGAGGGGTCTTTTTTTATTATTGCTTTCTCGTATTCTATTATTTTTTTATTGCAATATTTTAAATAAGAAATATATTCAGCTTTATTAAACCAAGCTTCGTCTTTAAAGTGCGCTGCTATTGTTTTTTTTACTCCATTGCTATCATATAAGAATGGAAAATGTGGCATTAAAAAATGAGCATATACAAATTGAGATTTAGTACTTTCAATGCTTGTCTCCAACAATGCTGTTTCAATTTTATTATTATAAACGGGCATATCGTCTAAAAATATTTTTTGCATCCAAGTTTTTGCATTTTTGCCTACCGCCAGTTTCCAACCAATATCTTTAAGCAAAACGTTGTGCATAATTTTATTGGTAAGTACTCTTTTATGCCCCAATAAATATTGATTTGCACCCATGCTTTTACTTTCTCCTACCTCAAATAAAGAAAAACTTTTTATTTCGTAGTTCATACTTTTGAACACATCAAATACTTCAGCGTTTTTTATTTCTGCCATTCGCTGTTGTGTTTGCTGCCAGCCAACTGTAGCGGAGTCTTTTATATTTTTTACATAGTTCATGCAAAAAAGTGAAGCCATGCTAAACTGTGTAATACTATAATTTGAATTTATTGGCATTATTTGAAAACTATCTTTTTTCAATTGTTCATAAAACAAATCATTTTTAAAATTAAAACTATCTGCAAGCGAAGTGTACCCAGCATATTCATCAAATAATAACAAATATACATTTGGTTTATACAAAACTTTTTGGGTATCAAAGCCTACAGAATTTAAATAACTATGAGCTGGAAGTAAAAATTGTTTCTTTGCAATCGTAAACATATCATACAAGCAATATGTAATAAATAATAAATTAAAAAACAAGGTTAATTTGGAAAGAAACATTTTGTTTTTACGAACTAATAAAATCAATAACAAAATAAAAACAAAAAGAAAAGGTATTAAAAAAGTATAACTTTTAAAATAAGGTATCTGGCTAAGTGAGGATTTTATAGCTCCAAAAAAAAGATAAACAGATGCGATAATAAAAACAATAAAGCCTGCATACAAAGCAGATTTAATTACAAAATTAATTATTGCAAACGCTACAGAAATAACAATTAATATAGCAATAAATACTTCTACTACTTCATTTACAGATATAAAACCAAAATTTTCGGCACTGCCATGCAAGCAAAAAAACAATGCTAATAAAAAAACATAAATGGGTTTAGTTTGTAACAGTTTCATTTACTTTTTTCATTAAAAACAAAATACGATTGGTAGAACCAATTTTTTCTTCTAACATAATTTCAAAATAATTTGAAAAAATATTTTTAAAATTATCAATGTTATAATCGTCAAAAATATCTTCTCTGTTTTTTAAAAGTTGTATTACTTTTTCGTCTGACTTTGGTACAAATTCTATAACTAAATAATGTGCCATGCCATGCATCCATTTTGCAATGAGCTGCAAAGGCACATTGCATGCAATGGCAAGGTGATGCACCAATGCTAATGAACAGACAAGGTCTGAACGCAATCTTTCTGTCATGCTATTTCGCTCTGTATTAGCCCATCCTATAGCTGGTGATGGAGCATTCAATACATTTACCAATGGCAATATATTTTTTATTTTTTCTTTTCGCAAACGAGTATACAATTCGTTTATACAATTAGAATCAAAATCAGTAGCAATTATATTTGTAGCACTATCTTTTAACAGTAAACTAAAATAACCATCGTTAGCGCCAAGGTCTATAGCAGTTTTAAAAGAAATACTGCTTATAAATTTTTCAAACAATATTTTTTTTGAGGAAAGATATTCGTTTCCTAAAATTGTTTCAGAATAATAATCATCCCACACAGATTTTTGTTGCTGCTGTTCTAAATTACTTACAAGTATCAATAATCCATTTAAAAGTGTAAGAAGCTTTTGTTTTGAAAATGCTTTAACAACATTATTGTTATTTACATTTTTTTTTGAAACCCTTGCTTGCAACCAAATGTGTAAATATACTTGTATGTTAAACTTTGCTTTTAGTGGTAATAAAGTTTTTACAATTTCTAATGGTATTCCATCAGGGTAAATTTGTAGCATTTTACCTAAATCTCTATGCCCATAATGCATTAATAAAAGTGGTGCCAAAAAACTTTCACAAAATTGGCGATAGGCTACCCATGGCTTATCTAGCTCATATTTTTCAAAAGAAAGAGTATCTATAAAAACAGGGCGACCATTATAAAACTGAATATTAAACGGCGTTGCATCTTTTAATATCATTTCTTTTTGAAGCGACTGTATGGCAATTTTTAGGGTTACTATTGCAGCATCTCTCCACATATCAAAACTCCATTCATAAGGATAACTAATAAACGGAATTTGAATTGGTAATATTACTTTACAATTTTCAACAATATTTAAACTATGCGCATTTATTTCCTCATGTGCTATTAGCCTGCCAGCATTAGTAAGTTCACTGTAAAGTTTTGAGGAAATTAGTAAATCGTAATGAGGAAAATATGATGGCTTTATAAGTCTGTAAATTATATTGTTTTGCTTAAAAACAAACCCATCATTATCTCTATAGGAAGATGCAAGTGCATGAATATTTTGCATACCGTTTTACAATTCGTTATCAAGTTCTTCTTTGGTAATATTTTCTTCTTTTACTTTTTTACCTATAAAAAAGAATTTTACTTTTAACCAAGCATTTTTAAAGAAAAATAAAGAACCTAATATGCCTGCTATTATCATTTGAATAATATAACTACCACTGTTAGGATCTATATATAAAAAAGAAATCATCATATATTTCAAATGTACAAGAAACCACTTAACTATTGAGAAGTATCTTGCTTAAATGTAAAATATTTTTGTGTAAAATAGCTAATGGCAACTATTATTACAACAATCATAACTTGAGAAAGATAAGTATTTATTAAAAGCATTTCTACAAATACAGTTTGCAAAAATGCCGCTATACAAAGATTAGCAAAAAATGATAGAAAATATCGAAATAATTGTATGCGTCCTTTAATGTTAGAATCTGTGAAAACTACTAACTTATTTAAAAAAAAACCTACAATAAATGTTATACTTGAAGAAAATATAAGTGCTGCTTTGTGAGCTTTAAAAACCAAAAATCCTATTGTAACAATATCATTTGTAAAAAAATAATGATACAAAATAAAAAAAATTATTAAACCCAACATTGTATTACCACCACCGCAGGCAGCATACCTAAAGGTCTGTAGCGGCATTATCTTTTTAAATGGTGGATAAAAAACATCAATTATGTTGGTGAGTATTTTCAAAAATAAATTTAAGCTTTATCGTATTTAAAATTTAAATATTGGTTGATGAACATTAATTATTGAACATTTTTTTAATAATTAAAATGTTCAATACACAACAAACAATGTTCAATTTATAGGTATTACACTCCGTATAATTCTGCTCTTACTTCTTTCACTCTTTCATCTGCTAGGTATTCATCATACGACATCAATTTATCTATCATCCCATTTGGAGTAATTTCTATAATACGATTAGCTACGGTTTGCATAAACTGATGATCATGCGTACTTAAAAATACAACCCCAGGAAAGTTTACCATACTATCATTAAAAGCAATTATGCTTTCAAGGTCTAAATGGTTGGTTGGCTCATCTAAAGTTAATGCATTAGGGTTTTGCAACATCATTTTACTTAGCATACAACGTACCTTTTCTCCACCACTTAATACATTTGTTTTCTTTAAAATTTCATCCCCCGTAAACAACATTTTACCTAAGAACCCACGTAAAAAGTCTTCATCTACATCTTTTGTATGCGGTGGCACATATTGGCGTAGCCAGTTCATTAAATTTTCTTGGCTACCTTCAAAAAACTCTTTGTTATCATTAGGCAAATAAGCACTGGTAATGGTTGTACCCCAAGTATATTTTCCGCTATCTGGTGCTACTTTGCCATTTATTACTTCAAAAAATGTAGTTAAAGCTAATGGGTCTTTGCTTAAAAATGCTACTTTATCTGTTTTTGCAATATCAAAATTTAGTTTGCTAAACAAATATTTACCGTCCGCTTTTTTTGATAAATTCTCTACTTTAATTATATCATTGCCTACTTCACGTTCTGGTTTAAAAATGATACCAGGGTATTTTCTACTACTGGGTGTAATGTCTTCAAATACTAATTTATCCAATGCTTTTTTACGACTCGTAGCTTGCTTGCTCTTACTTGCATTTGCAGAAAAACGGGCAATAAATTCCAATAAATCTTTTTTCTTTTCTTCTGCTTTTTTATTTTTATCGTTTGCTTGCCTAGAGGCTAATTGAGAACTTTCGTACCAAAAAGTATAGTTACCAGTATAAATTTTTATTTTTCCTTTGTCCACATCCGCAACATGGGTGCATACTGCATCTAAAAAGTGACGGTCATGGCTTACAACCAAAACAATATTTTGGTAATCTGCCAAAAAGTTTTCTAACCATGCAATTGTTTCTACATCCAAGTTATTGGTAGGCTCATCAAGCAATAGTATATCTGGGTTGCCAAATAAAGCTTGTGCTAGTAAAACACGAACTTTTAAATTGGCACTTAAATCTTTCATTAAAATCTGGTGCACATCATCCTTTACACCCAATTCACTCAGCAAAGTTGCTGCATCACTTTCTGCTGTGTATCCACCCATTTCTCCAAATTGCTCTTCTAACTCACCAGCTTTTAATCCATCGGCTTCACTAAAATCCTCTTTTGCATACAAAGCATCTCTATCATGCTGCACTTTCCACATTTTAGCATGCCCCATTAGTACAGTGTTTATTACCGACACTTCATCGAATGCAAACTGATTTTGGGCTAATACCGCCATGCGCTCCCCTGGCGAAATACTTACCGTTCCTTTATTAGGCTCTATTTCACCGCTTATAATTTTTATAAAGGTAGATTTACCAGCACCATTGGCACCAATTACTCCATAGCAATTTCCTTTTGTAAAACTGGTATTTACTTCATCGAACAATACCCTTTTGCCATAAGCAAGGGTTACATTATTTACACTTATCATAATTATTCAAAATTGGCGCAAAAATAAAAAAAAATGATGAGATATTGTGATTTAAGATTTTAAGAAGCTAAAACTTTAGTTTAATGGTATAAATCTATTTTTTAGAAAGGAAATTAGTAATTGGTAATTTAAATATTATTTAACAAACGTTTAAAAATAAATACTATTTTATGCCTATAAGAATATAATTTCATGGCTTAAATTTATTAAAAATTAAACATGAAAAAATTGTTTTTATTACTGCTTGTCATTTCTTTTTTGATGACAAAATTATTTGCACAATCGTCACAAGTATATTCTTCCGCTGATATTTTGCAACAAATAAAAAAGCTATCTGTATTTGGTAGTGTGTTGTACATAGCTGCACACCCAGATGATGAAAATACAAGACTGTTGGGCTATTTGGCCAATGAAAGAAAATTTCGTACAGGCTATTTAAGCCTTACAAGAGGTGATGGTGGACAAAATTTAATTGGGGATGAACAAGGTATAGACCTAGGGCTTATACGTACACAAGAGTTGCTTAGTGCTAGGCAAATAGATGGTGCAGAGCAATTTTTTTCAAGAGCATACGATTTTGGCTATTGCAAAAACCCTGAGGAAGCTATGAAAATTTGGGGACATGATATTGTTTTAGCAGATGTAGTATGGGTAATAAGAAAATTTAAACCAGATGTAATCATTACCCGTTTTCCAACAACAGGTGAGGGTGGGCATGGGCATCATACCGCCTCTGCAATACTGGCTGGTGAAGCTTTTGACGCTGCAGCCGATAGCACAAAATTTCCAGAACAGCTAAGTAAGGTTGTTACAACATGGCAAGCAAAAAAATTACTTTGGAACACATTTAACTTTGGTGGTAATAACACACAAAGAGATGACCAGTTTAAAATAGACTGCGGCGTTTATAATCCCATATTAGGCAAAAGCTATGGAGAAATAGCAGCTGAAAGCCGCAGTAGGCACAAGAGCCAAGGTTTTGGTGTGCCTGCACAAAGAGGAAAAAATATTGAATATTTTAGTACCATAAAAGGTAACAAACCTGTAAATGATTTAATGGATGGGGTGGATTCAACTATTTTTAGGACTGATAAAGCCAAAGAATATTTTGCATTAGTAAAAAATATTGAGCAATCATTTAATCCTTCTACTCCTCAAAATTCTATAGCTGCATTTAAACGTTTGTATCGTTCTTTTTTTGAGTTTCCTTTTATTAATTATGAAAAAAATAAAACATTAGGAAATCTTATTGCTGCATGTGGAGGGTTATTTATGGAAGCCATTGCTATAAATCAGTTAAATGTAATTGGAGATAGTATACCGCTAAAATTTTCTTTAATAAATAGATTAGGTATTGATATTGAATTTGCGCAAGTACAAGCATTTGGTCGTTCTTTTTTGTTTAATAGTTTTAAAAAAAATGAAATGAACGATATTAGTGCAACTATTAAATTAGAATCATTTGTGCCGGTTTCTCAGCCTTATTATTTGCAACAAATAATGAATGTAGGTTCTTACAAAGCAGACCAAGAAGATATTGGCAAGCCTCAAAGCACAGCACAATTGGCAGATTTTCAAATAACCATAGGTGGAGATAGATTTTCTTACAAAATGCCAATTTTGTATAAATATACCGACCCTGTAAAAGGAGAATTATATCAACCAATACAAATTGTTTCTCCTGCATTTGTAAATGCATCTCCTAATTTATTAATTTTTTCAAACAATAAAAAAAATGAGAAAAAGCAAGTGAATTTTACAATACAATCTAATTTACAATTAAAAGAAAAAGTAAAATTATATAACTATCAAAATAAAATAAGTACGCTAATAGCGGATACTACACTTGCACTAGCAAAAACTGGCAAGGCAATTATACCTGTCTTATTTAAAGGAGATGATTTTAAAAAAGATAGCACAACTAGCATTGGTGGTGAGCTTGCTGCACCTAGTATGCCTGAGCATCAATACACCTCATTAAAAAAAATAAGCTACGACCACATACAAGATATTTTTTATAATTACCAAGATAGGGTAAAGGTTATAAAAATGGATTTGAAAACGGTAGGCACTAAAGCAGGATACATTGTAGGCGCAGGCGATAAAGTGCCACAAGCATTGGAACAAATGGGTTACGCAATTACATTTCTTTTAGAGAAAGATATTACAGCAGATAATATAAAGCAGTTCGATGTAATTGTTACTGGTGTCCGTGCATATAATATACATTCATGGCTAAGTATTGTATACCCTATATTAATGCAATATGTAAAAGATGGTGGTGTATTACTTACACAATACAATACTAATAATTCTATAGGGCCTGTAAAAGCAAATATTGCACCGTATCCTTTTACAATAAGTAGAAATAGAATTACAGATGAAACTGCAAAAGTAAATTTTTTATTGCCATCAAACGATGCATTAAATTATCCTAATAAAATAACTACAAAAGATTTTGAAGGATGGATACAAGAACGAAGTATTTATAATGCAGAAAAAATAGATACTGCATATCAAAAAATCATTAGCATGAAAGACCCTGGAGAAACAGAGCAAGATGGAAGCGTTATTGTAGCTGATTTTGGCAAAGGTAAATTTGTATATACAGGGCTTGTTTTTTTTAGAGAATTACCTGCTGGTGTAAGTGGGGCGTATAGGTTTTTTGCAAATTTAATTGCGAAAAGAAAATAAGATTTATTATTAAAATGTTTTTTTAGTATAAATAAATTGTAGGATATGAATTTTAAAATTCTTGCACAGCAAATAGAGTCTATACATGTAGCCTTACAAACAAAAGCTGTAAATGCAGTAAATACCCATATTACTTTTCGTAATTGGGCAATAGGGTTATACATTTTAGAGTACCAACAAAAAGGAGAAGATAAAGCTAAGTATGGTAATAAACTATTAGAAAAATTAGCAATAAAATTTAGTAAAACATCTCTTAAAGGCTTAACTGCTCCAGAGCTTTCCAGATGTAGACAATTTTATATAACGTACCCCTCAATTCTTGGGACAGTGTCCCAAAAATCTGTTATTTCTCAGCTCAATTCTTCAATTCTTGGGACACTGTCCCAAGAATTGAACCCAATGACAGTAAAGGTTATAGAAGATTGTAAAAAAATAAACCCTACACTTTTTACTAAGCATTACAACCAATTATTTTCTACTACTTCTTATTCGCATTTTACAGAATTAATAAAAATAAGCGATATTTATAAACGTACTTATTATGAATTGCTGGTGTGTAAAACTACATTATCTGTAAGAGAACTTAGAGATAGCATAAATACACTGTCTTATGAAAGAACAGGGCTATCGAAAAACAAAACTTTATCGTTACAAACAATAGCCAATAAAATAAAACCTGCTAAAGCATCTGATGCCATTAAAGATTTCTATTTCTTCAATTTTTTGGAATTAGAAAATGTAGAAGTTGTTGATGAAACAAAATTAGAAACAGGTTTATTAAATCATCTAGAAAAATTTATTTTAGAATTAGGAAATGGATTTTGTTTTGAAGCAAGGCAAAAAAGAATACTTATTGGCGATGAATATTTTTTTATTGACATGGTTTTTTATCATCGAATATTGAAATGCCATGTATTGATAGAGTTAAAAGTAGATAAGTTTAATGCGGTGCATGCTACTCAGTTAAAAAACTACTTAAAATATTACAACAAATTTGTAAAAACAAAAACCGATAACCCAGCTATAGGTATTTTGTTAGTTACAGATAAAAATAAAGCCTTAGCAGAGTTCACAGTTGATGGTATTAACGAAAAAATGTTTGTTTCTAAGTATGCCATAGAGCTTCCTACTAAACGACAATTAGAAAATTTTATAAAGAAAGAATTAAAAAACTATAAGGATTTATAAAAATTTCTCAATTCTTGGGACACTGTCCCAAGAATTGAAGCTAGTGCCAGTAAGGATTGTAGCGGTTTAAAAATAACAATATGAGTATTTATGATTGGATAATATTAATAGTTGTGTTACTTGCCATTGTTTTGTATGGCATGTATAAAAGCAAATCATCTGAAAACTTAGAAGGGTATTTTTTGAGTAATAGAAGTATGCCTTGGTACCTAGTGCTGCTAAGTATAATGGGTACACAAGCAAGTGCCATTACATACCTTACAGGGCCAGGGCAAGCATATACAGATGGAATGCGTTTTGTACAATATTATTTTGGGTTACCATTTGCCATGATTGTAATTGCTGTATTTTTCGTTCCGGTATATAACAAGCTAAAAGTATTTACTGCATATGAGTTTTTAGAAAACCGGTTTGATGTAAAAACAAGAACATTTACATCTTTTTTATTTTTGCTCTCTCGTGGGTTGAGTACAGGTGTAAGCATATATGCGCCATCGCTCATACTTTGCTCTATTATGGGTTGGAATATTTATTACACCAATATTTTAATGGGAGGTATTCTTATCGTATACACTATCAGTGGAGGTAGCCGTGCTGTAGCACATACACAAAAACTACAAATGATAATAGTATTTATTTCACTTTTTTTAATAGGATATATTGCCGTAAAAATGCTACCACCCAATATGGGGTTTATGGCTGCAGTAAATGAAGCCGGGTCTTATGGAAAAATGAATGTAATTACTACAGGCTTTACCAGCAAAGGATTTGATTGGAAAGATAAGTACAATATTTGGAGCGGATTGATAGGAGGTTTTTTTCTTGCATTAAGTTATTTTGGTACAGACCATAGCCAAGTAGGGCGATACCTTACAGCAAAAAGCGTAAAGGAAAGCCAAAAAGGATTATTGATGAATGGGTTAATAAAAGTGCCTATGCAATTTGGCATTTTACTGCTAGGTATCTTAATATTCACTTTTTACATTTACAATAAAGCGCCAGTATATTTTGATAATGAAAATAAAGAAAAAGCATTGGCGACAAACTATAAAGATTCTTTAAATATTTTAGAAAATAATTTTATAGCCGCAACATCAAAAAAAGATATGCTTGAAGCTAAAGCTAACCGTACAGCTTATGTAAAAATGGTAGCGATAGCTTTAAATGATAAAAATATAAAAGATACTAATTTTATTTTTTTACGTTTTGTAAAGGACAATTTGCCTATTGGTTTAATAGGGTTGCTATTTGCTGTAATATTTTTAAGTGCTTGGGGGAGCATTGCTGGTGCGTTAAATTCTTTAGCTGCTTGCTCTATGATAGATTTTCACAAACAATTTTTCCAAAAAAAAGGGGAAGAGTTAAATGATTATAAAACTTCGCAGTGGTATACATTTGGGTGGGGAATATTTTGCATAATCATTGCCATGTTTGCACAAAATATTGGAAATAGTTTAATAGAAGCTGTAAATATTTTAGGGTCTATTTTTTATGGGGTAATCCTCGGTGTTTTTTTAGTAGCTTTTTGGGTAAGGCATGTACAGTCCAATGCAGTTTTTATTGCAGCACTTATTTCACAAATTGCAATAATAGCTATCTATAAAGCAGATGTTATTTCATTTTTATGGTTAAATGTAATTGGAGCTTTGTTGGTATTAGCATTAAGTATTATTATACAAATTTTTATTAAAACTAAGCTTAGTAATATAGCAGATAATTAAAAAATTTAAATACCTATACTTTCATAGAAAACAAATCATTTATAGCAATAAAATAAAAAAAATGTTTGTAAAAATAATGGTTTTAAAAATTTTAAATATTGCTTAAGCATAATAAAGTATTTGATAACTGTAATCAATTTTTATAAGTTACATTTTTCTTTATCATGTTTAAATATTTTAAACTATAAAAATAAATTACTTTTTCTTTTGTACTTTCACTAAATAAATTAATAAATATTAACCAAATAATTAATCCATGAAAATTATTACTCAATTTAAAATTAGTAGCTTTCTATTATTTTTTACCTTAGTATCCTTTAAAATGTTTGCACAAAATGGTACAATAAAAGGTACTGTAAAAGATGCAAGTGGCACTGTTTTAGAAGGTGCATCAGTAACAGCACAGCCTGGTAAAATAGGCACACGTACGAATATAGATGGTACTTACACAGTTAGCATTGCTGCGGGTAATTATACCATTACTACAAGCTATGCTGGCAAAGTTACTGAACAAAAAAAAATATCGGTAAAAGCAGATGAAAGTAACATTTTTGATTTCATTTTACAAGAAACTGGAGACCTTACAACCGTAACCGTAGGCTCAAGAGTTAGAGATTCTAGATTAAAAACATCTACTGCTGTACCTGTTGATATAATACGTACTAAAGATATAATAGCATTAGCACAAGCTGATGTTGCACAAATTTTAACCTACGCAGCCCCTTCTTTTCAATCAAATAGACAAACTGTAAGTGATGGTACAGATCATATTGACCCAGCTTCCCTACGTGGTCTTGGGCCAGATCAAACCCTTGTTTTAGTAAATGGAAAAAGGAGGCATAATACTTCATTAGTAAATATAAATGGTACCGTAGGTAGAGGCTCTGTAGGTACAGATTTAAACTCAATTCCTGCAGCAGCAATTGAAAGAATAGAAGTATTAAGAGATGGTGCAGCTGCACAGTATGGTTCAGATGCCATTGCAGGGGTAATTAACATTGTTTTAAAAAAGAATTATAATGGTTTAAATGTTTCTGCAAATTTTGGTGCAAATGTTACCACACAAAGTACTCCATCTGCATTTGATCTTACACAAGTAAAAAACAATATTACCGATGGTACTAATAAGCAAATTGATATTGATTGGGGAATGACAGGAAAAAATAAAACCTATATAAATGTTGCAGCACAATATTTACAAAGAGGTTCAAGCAATAGAGGAGGTTATGATAATTCTCCACTTTTATATTATGGTTCAGCAGGGTTAGGAAATTTACCAGCTACTTATTCAGCTGCTACATCAATACCATTGAGAACAGACTATTTTCAATGGATAATGAACCAAGATGCAGCAAAGGTTGCTTCTACAGGTTTTGACCGTAGAGATATGATTTATGGTAACTCAGATTCAAAAAACTTTTTAGCCTTTGTTAATGCGGGTACGAATATCTCATCAAATGTAGGGTTATACAGCACTTTTGGTATAGGGTATAGAAAAGGAGAAGCAACAGGTAATTATAGGTTACCCTCACAAATATCACAACAGCCTATCAGAGCAGATGGTTCACTTTATTATCCTAATGGGTTTTTACCACGTATAGCTCCTGTTATTAATGATATTTCTTTTTTAATTGGTAGCAATATTAAAGCAGGAAAATGGGATTTAGATATAAGTAATTCAATTGGTAAAAATACTTTTCAATTTTTTGTAACAGGGTCTGGCAATGCTTCTTTAGCAGCTAATGACAATGTTCAAACCACTTTTGATGCGGGTAAAGTAAGTTTTTTACAAAATACTTTTAATGTAGATTTATCACATAAATTTGATCTAAACAAAACAGGAAATTATTTCAATCTTGCTTTTGGAGGTGAATATAGATACGAAAATTTTAAAATTATTGAGGGGGAGCCAAATTCGTATATTTTAGGCACAAGACCTACTGTAGGCACTGCAGTATTTGCTCCCATTTACCCAGTTACAAATACAGCGGCTACTATTTCAACAGCTATTGCTGCTACATCACCTGGTTCGCAAGTTTTTCCTGGTTTTGGCTTAAGCGATGCAGTAAATGCACATCGTAGTGTATACGCAATATATGCAGATGGAGAAACAAAACTTGATAAATTAACCTTAGGGACAGCAATAAGATTTGAAAGCTATGCAGAGCAAACTGGTGATAAATATAACAATATTAGTGGTAAATTTTCTGCACGTTACGAGTTTAATCCTGCATTCGCAATACGTGGCTCAGTAAGCAATGGCTTTAGAGCACCATCATTGCACCAACGCTATTTTCATAACACCTCTACACAATTTGTTGCTTCTTTAGCATCTAATACACTAACTATAAATAATCAAGATGCAATTGCTAGAAATGGATTTGGTATTGAAGCACTTAAACCAGAAACCTCTGTAGATTTTACACTAGGATTTGTAGGTAAAGTTGGAAATAATTTTAGTTATGCTATAGATGCATATCAAATTGATATAAAAGATAGAATTGTATTATCATCTGCTTTCCCAAGATCTAATGCTTTGGTAGCAGCTATATTAACAGGTGTAGACCCATCTACATCTAATGTACAATTTTGGACAAACGCAATAGATACTCGTACCAAAGGATTAGATATTGTGTTAACAGAAAAAATTCCATTTAAAAATTTAAGTAGCCTTACATTATCACTAGCTGGTAATTTTAATCAAAATAAAATTATTGGAAATCAACGTGCAAGTAGTACCATAAGCTCTGCTGTTAATAACCCAAGTAAGTCTGATGATACAAAAAACCCAGCAAATGATTTAGAGAATATTTTATTTGACAGACAGCAAAAAAGCAGAATAGAAGTGGGGCAACCAAACAGTAAATTTAATTTTACAGCTAACTATACTGTAAAAAAATGGAGTTTTATTTTACGTGCAGTACATTGGGGAGAAATTACAGTTTTAAATACAATTGGTAATGATCCTAATGGAATTATAAAATCTACAGGTTTATACTATAATGATGTATCACCACAAAGTGATCAAACTTTTAGTGCAAAACTTACTACAGATTTAGCAATAAGCTATAGACCTAGCAGCCAATTAACAGTAACTATTGGTTCTAATAATATTTTTGATATTTATCCAGATCAAATTTTTGTTGATCCACGTAATTCTTTAAAATCAGTTTATGCAAATCCAGTTGTAACACAAGCTTCTAATGCTGTAGCTGGTCAAAAAGCCGTAGGTGGATATGCTGCAACAAGAGATGGTACAAACAGAAATCGTTTACTATACTCTGCCAATCAGTTTGGTTTTAATGGAAGATATATTTATTTTAAAATAAGTGCTGAACTTGGTAAATTATTAAAAATAACTAAATAGTATTATCAATAAAATAAAAAAAGTTGCTCAAAATTGAGCAACTTTTTTTTTGTAACAGAATTTAACAGTTAATCTATTATCTGTCATAAACTTTTAAATTAATTTTAATTTTTTTAAAAACATCTATCTTTATTTAAAAATAAAATATGAAACTTATTATAACCTTTCTCTTATTAACAATTTCAACTTCAACTATTTCATTCGCACAAACAAGCTCCACAATCCAAAATGCTTCGCAGGTTAAAGATGCTCCTGTAAATGTACTTATTACTGATTTTAAGAAAAATCCATTGAGGCACGAATTAGTAGTTTTTAGAAGTTTGATAAATAGTAAAGAATATCAAGGTTTAAGCCAAGATGATGGTAAGTTTTCACTTAGATTGCCTGCTGGTGATAAATATGAAATATTTGTACTAGGTTTTAAAGATTCTACCAGTTTAAATATGTTAGAGATACCCGCTTTAGGAGCAAATGCAAGTTATAAAGTACCATTTGAAGTAGAATTGCAGCATCAATCTGCAAAAACTTTTATACTAGAAGGAGTAGTATTTGAAACCAATAAAGCAAATCTTGACCCTGATTCTTACCCAGTACTTGATGAATTAGTAATATATCTAAATAGGAATGATGACGATAGAATTGAAATTGGAGGGCATACAGATAATGTTGGTAAACCCCCTGCTAATTTAATTTTATCTATGGAAAGAGCAAAAAGTGTAATGGCATATTTATTAACAAAAGGTATAGCTACTAACAGACTTACAGCAAAAGGTTATGGCATGAATATGCCAATTGCATCAAACAAAACCGAAGATGGCAAAGCGGAAAATAGAAGAACTGAAGTAAAAATATTAGAATAAAATTTATTTCCCACATTAATATATGGCAAACGAATTTGTACATTAAGGAATTATTAAGAGATGATAATATGAGAGTAGAAATTGTATAAAAAAGTTATTTACAAAAAGAAACTTATTCACAGTATATTTTATTATACAAAAAGTAGGATGCCTCACTTTAAAAATTCTAAAACTATTTTAGTAACTAGAAAAATCCTAGAGTTGGTGGCAATTTTGTTCAACTACACTAAAAAACTTAAACATAATAAAACGGACAAGCTGAACACCGTATTACAAAGTAGGCTATTTAATACAACATAAAATGAAAAAAAATCTATTTCTATTATTAACTTTTCTATTAGTACAAACTTTAACTTTTGCACAAAATCGAAAGACTAAAAAGGAAAAAAGTAAAGAAGTTGCAACTGTAATTACAGACTCTGCGCAATGGCGTAAAGAACACCATATTATAAACAGGGACTCTGCATATGCAAATCCAAGGATAGGAATACAAAAACTTATTGGTGGAAATTTGCGATTTATTGAAGGCAAAAGTATTAGGCCAAGACAAGATGCCGAAACTATTAAAAAATTAGATAAAGGACAACAGCCATTTGCAACTATCGTTGCCTGTTCAGACTCTAGAGTACCCAACGAAATGATTTTTGACCAAGGGTTTGGAGATTTATTTATTATACGAACTGCAGGTCAAGTTTCTGCTGCCGCTTCATATGGTAGTATAGAGTTTGCTGCTTTAAAATTAAAAACAAAACTAATTGTTGTACTTGGGCATACGGAATGTGGTGCTGTTGCAGCAGCGGTTGCTCGTCCTGAAGATGTACCGGGACATATTGTAACGTTAATTAATGAAATTAAACCTGCCGTTGCGAAATCTTCGCATTTACCAGGCGACCCTGTAAATAATGCAGTAAGACAAAATGTGATTGACCAAGTAAATGAATTAAGAGATTTAGAACCTATTTTACACAAAAAATATACAAATGGTGAAATTTTAATAGTAGGTGCAGTATATGATATACACACAGGTAAGGTTGAATTTTTACAAGAAACCTTATTAAATTTACCTCAACCTAAAACCGCAAAATGAAAATAGCTAAAGCAATTATTCTTTTTTTTATTTATTGCCTTAGCAACATAAACTCTTATGCACAAAACAATCGTTTAAATACCAATAACAGCATTGGTTGGTATAATTATTTTGGCACATTTAAAATTTCTAAAAAAGTTGGCATTCATACAGAA
>JANXOQ010000026.1 GCA_025357775.1 Ferruginibacter sp.
TATTTATTAATACAAATTAAGGCATTTAGTAACCCAAAAAATTATTTAAAAATAATTTTTTAATTTATGGGTTACCTTTTTTTTGTTTTAGTATTAACAATTGAATTATAATTTAAACAATAAAAAAACAAACAAAATGAAAAAATTCCTTGCAATCGCAGCTGTAGTTATCGCATTTACTTCTTGCGAAGAGAAAAAAGCAGACGCACCAGTTGTAGATGCACCAAAAGTAGAAATTCCAGTAGTTGCCAAAGATAGCAATGCCGTTAAAGCTGCTGCTGATAGTTTAGCAAAAGCTGCTGCAACTACAGGTACAAATAAAATGGAAGCTGTAAAAGGTGCCGTAACTGATGCAGTTAAAGAAGGTGCAGCAAAAGGTGCTGAAGCTGTAAAAGAAGGTGTTAAAGAGGCTGCTACTAAAGCTGCTGAAGCAGTAAAGAAGTAATTCTTATTAATTTATAGATAATCTATATTTAACTACTGAAAGCCACTCCTATATGGAGTGGCTTTCTTAGTTTATTCAATTTGTTACTCGAAAAATGACTTAACACAATTAAATTTGTACTTTAAAAAACAATATAATTCTTAAAATATTAAATGAACGACACACTTTTAAAAATATGGAATAAAAGACCACTTATAATTAGTGGCCCATGTAGTGCAGAAACAGAAGCACAGGTATTACAAACTGCAAAAGAACTTGCAAGCACTAGTAAAGTAGATGTATTGAGAGCTGGTATTTGGAAACCCCGTACGAAGCCAGGTTTATTTGAAGGTATTGGTGAAGTTGGGCTTGAATGGCTTTCTACTGCAAAAAAAGAAACGGGATTGCCAACAACTGTAGAAGTAGCGACTGCACAACATGTGGAGCAAGCACTAAAACATGGAGTAGATATTTTGTGGATTGGGGCACGCACTACTGTAAATCCTTTTAGCGTGCAAGAAGTAGCAGATGCACTAAAGGGAGTTAACATACCTATATTGGTAAAAAATCCTATAAATCCAGATGTGGAATTGTGGTGTGGTGCAATAGAGCGCTTACAAAAAGTGGGATTACAAAATATTGGGATGATACACCGAGGTTTTTCATCCTACGGTAACACTGAATATCGTAATGCACCTATGTGGCATTTACCAATAGAAATGAAAAGACGATTTTCAGAAATGTTATTAATTTGTGATCCATCTCATATTTGCGGAAATAGGCATAATTTACAAGAAGTAGCACAAAAAAGTATTGACTTAGATTTTGGAGGGTTAATAATAGAATCTCATATAGACCCAGATAATGCATGGAGCGATGCGAAGCAACAAATAACACCAGCTGTTTTATCTGTTATGCTTACAAACTTGCTTTGGCGTATTAAAAATGAAAATTATAACACTACCGAGTTATCTTTATTAAGAGAAAGAATAGACCAAGTAGATGATGAATTATTAAGTTTACTTAACAGAAGAATGAAAATAGCAGATGAAGTGGGTAATTATAAAAAAGATAATAATCTAACAATATTACAAACAGCAAGATGGAACGAAATTTTAGAGAGAGCAATAGCTAAAGGAAATAACTTAACATTAAGTAAAGAATTTTTAGTAAAATATTTTGATGCGGTACATATGGAAAGCATAAATCATCAAAATAAAGTGATGAATGAAAAGGGTTCGGTTTTAAATAAATAAATTTATGCTTTAATAACAATGGTTTATGTGCCCACCAACCATTACAACGTTAAATTAATTGCTTTTCGGTTAGTGTAGCCATTATCCCGTAAAAAAATTTAGTAAAATAAATAAAATTAAAATTAGTTGTTTGTGAACCTACCATCTACCAGCAAATAACAAACATTTCGTTGGTGTGGATACCAACTTAAAAAATTAAAACTTGAAAATAATAGAAACAGCATTTGAAAGTAGTAAAGTACTTACCTTAATGGATGCAAACTTTGAACAAATAAATAATTATCATACAAAAGAAAAAATTGTAATTCTTACAGATAAAACAGTGTTTGGGTTGCATAAAAATAAATTTGAAGGGTATGTTGTTATTACAATAGATGGTACAGAAAAGAATAAAACACAAAAAACCATTGATGAAATAATAAATCAATTACTAGAAAAAGATATTGATAAATCTTATATGCTTGTAGGTGTGGGTGGTGGTGTGGTTACCGATATGGCAGGCTACGTAGCTAGCATATTTAAACGTGGAATAAAATTGGGACTAGTGCCAACAACCATTTTAGGAATGACAGATGCAGCAATTGGAGGAAAAAATGGTGTGAACGTAGGCATTTATAAAAATATGGTAGGTACTACTTATAGAGCACAATTTATTTTATACGATTTCTCATTTTTACAAACCCTACCCAAGGCTGAATGGGTAAATGGTTTTGCAGAGATAATAAAACATGCTTGTATAAAAGATGTAGCAATGTTTGAAGAATTAATAAAAAACAACATTGATTTTTATTATGACAATAAAATAGCTACAGCAATATTAATAGAAAAAAATGTAGCATTAAAAACTGCTGTTATTGTGTGTGATGAGCATGAAACTGGTGAAAGATATGAACTAAATTTTGGTCATACTTTTGGACATGCTATAGAAAACTTATACAAAATGCCACATGGTAGTGCTATTAGTATAGGCATGATAATGGCAGCAAAAATATCAGAAGAAGTAAATAATTTTGAAAGCGATATGGTTCAAAAACTGATATTATTGTTGAAGCAATATCAACTACCAACATTTTTAGAAATTAATAAAGAACAAGTATTCTCATTATTAAAAAAAGATAAAAAACGTGCTGGCGATGAAATAAATTTTGTACTACTTAATACCATTGGTGATGCCAAAGTACAAAAAATATCTTTTGTACAAATAGCAGATTTACTAGACCAAACTTTATAATGACAAAAATAATTTCTCCAACTACCATTAATGGAACTATAGATGCACCTGCTTCTAAAAGCAGCATGCAAAGGGCTTGTGCTGCTGCATTACTGCATAATGGCAAAACAATTATATTTAATGCTGGCATAAGTAATGATGATAAAGCAGCACTAAGTATAATTGCTACGCTAGGTGCTACAATTAGTTTTAAAGAAAACTTTTTAGAAATAATTTCGAAAGGAATTATTGGAAATAATATTGCAGATAAAGAAATAATTAATTGTGGCGAAAGCGGTTTATCTATTAGAATGTTTACACCTATTGCTGCATTATCTACTTCTTTAATAACAATATTGGGTAGTGGTAGTTTACAAAATAGACCAATGGATTTTTTTGATGAAATTTTTCCACAGTTTGGGATTTTAATAAAATCTAATAATGGGAAATTGCCTTTGGAAATAAAAGGTTCGTTAGTTCCAAAAGATATTAAGGTAGATGGTTCATTGAGCTCACAGTTTCTAACAGGTTTGTTATTTGCAATTGGTCAGTCAGTTACAGACCAATGTACTATTACAGTTGATAATTTAAAAAGCAAACCTTACATAGATCTTACGCTACACATTATGAAACACTTTGGTTTTAATATTGCTCATCACAATTATGAGCGTTTTATAATCAACAAAAAAAATAATGTTGAAAATAATGAAATAGTATATAATGTAGAAGGAGATTGGAGTAGTGCTTCTTTTTTACTTGTGGCTGGTGCTATAGCAGGTCAGGTTACGGTTAAAGGACTTAATATATTTTCTACACAAGCGGATAGAGCCATTTTACAAGTATTACAATTAAGCAATGCTTATGTAAGCATTAGCGAAGCAGAAATTACAGTAAGAAAAAATAAGCTTAAACCATTTGTTTTTGATGCTACAGACTGTCCTGATTTGTTTCCTCCAATGGTGGCCTTAGCAGCATATTGCGAAGGCAAATCTGTAATTTATGGCATACACAGATTGGCTGCAAAAGAAAGTGATAGGGCAAAAACTTTACAAGATGTTTTTGGTAAAATGGGTATACAAATAACATTGCAAGAAGATGATGCAATGATAATAGAAGGCGGAAGAATAAATACTGCAACTGTTTCATCTCACCATGACCATAGAATAGCCATGGCTGCGGCTATAGCTGCATTAGGTGCACAAGGAGATGTTATAATTACAGATGCAGATGCTATTAATAAATCTTACCCAAAGTTTTATGAAGATTTGAAGCACTTGGAAAGTAGTTAGTGGGGGAGTGAGCAAAGGGCATTTGTCAGTTAGTAAAAATATTAAAAGTAGTTTATAATTTGTTACCAAACCCTTTTCTAACGATAACTAAAAAAATCGTTTTATTGAATTTATTTAGTCATTTTAGTTATAATTTAAGAAAAATGCAGTGTTAGGCGTAAGCTTGGGGCGACACCTAACTTTGGGCATTAATCCGTAATTTTGATAAAAGACAAAAAATGAGAACCGCATTACAAGTTGACATAACATTTGACCAAGTTCTTGCATTGGTTAGACAACTGCCGACAAATGAGAAAATACAACTAACTAAAGAGCTAGAAAAAGAAGGTATTGAAACTAAATTAACAGGACTTCTAAAGACTTTCCGAACAAAAGAACTAAGCATAGACATAATAAACGAAGAAGTAGAAATAGTAAGACTACAAATTTATGAAAGCAAAAAGCGTTAAGGTCATTTTTGACACAAATGTTTGGATTAGCTTTCTTATAGGAAAACGTTTGTCATTCATCAAAAATTATATTTCAAGTAGACACATTACAATAATTACAACAGAACAAATTTTGAAAGAAATTAAAGAAGTTACTAGCAGGGAACGTTTGAAAAAATATTTTCCGCCAGAAAGTGTTAAAGAGTTGATTCAATTATTGGATACTATAGCTGAAAAGGTAGAAATAGAACCAACACATTTTACAAACAGAGACCCAAAGGACAATTTTTTGTTGGACTTAATAGATTTTTCAAAAGCAGATTACTTAGTTACAGGTGACAAAGATTTATTAGTACACAATCCATTTAAAACAGCAATAATTTTGACACCTGCTAATTTTGAAATAGCATTAACCAACTAGTAGAAAGCCTACGCCCAACATTGGGCTTTGTGCAAGTTGGGCAGACGGAATAACAATGAGCATTTGAAATTCTGTTCAGCTTTCGTTAGGGCAGGACGTACATAGCTGAACCTCTGTACCTAACTACAACTTTATATTTTCAATCAGCAACGGTTAC
>JANXOQ010000033.1 GCA_025357775.1 Ferruginibacter sp.
CTACCAGAGATTTTTTTGAAGCCTTTGCAGGTGATAAGAAAAAGTTTACCCAAAACGTATTAGCAAATGTAGACGACACTGATGTATGGCGCATGGGCTTTATTACAAAAGAAGACATGAGTGATTTTGGGCTGGAAGACTTTGTAGCAGTTTATATTCCTATGGCATATTCAGTAGCTGGCAATGTATATGTTATACCTAGAGCTCGGATAAAACACATTACCCATATTAGCAGCGCACAAACAATGAAATTTGCAGTAAGTGGCGGGGTTACAGAAGTGACAGAAGAGAATTAGCAAATATGCCAATGCAATAATTTGATAGTTAACCAATAGAAAATTATGTAAATGTGTAAATAAAATAATATTGTGTAAAGTAATTTTACGTAAGCATTTACTTTATGATAAAGAATTATTTTTATGAAAGAAATATTGAAAACAATATTATTAATTTCTTTTTTGGTGATGATATATCTACCCTCATTTTGCTGGGGCTTTTTTGGGCATGCAAAAATAAATAACTACGCCTGCTTTTTGCTACCACCAGAGATGATGATTTTGTATAAGCCAAACATTAATTTTATAACAGAGCACTCAGCTGACCCTGATAAAAGGCGCAATTTAGTAAAAGAAGAAGGACCAAGGCACTATATAGATATTGATAGATATGGCAAGTACCCATATACAGAAGTACCTCGAAAATGGAAAGATGCTGTAGCAAAGTTTACAGAAGATACTTTAATAATGCATGGTATTGTACCATGGCATATACAAGTAATGCTAGGGCGGCTTACCGTAGCTTTTAAAGAAAAAAACTTTAGCAAAATAATGAAAAATAGCGCAGAAATAGCGCATTACATTGCAGATTCGCATGTGCCCTTGCATACAAGCAGCAACCACAATGGGCAACTTACCAACCAAAAAGGTATACATGGTTTTTGGGAGAGCCGAGTGCCAGAGTTATTAGCAAATAAAGAATGGGATTTTATAATAGGCAAGGCTGAGTACATAAAAGAACCGCTACAATATTGCTGGGATAGGGTTTTAGAAAGTGCAAAAGCAACTGATACTGTTTTAAATTTTGAAAAAGAATTAACCAATCAATTTTCTGCTGATAATAAATACTCATTTGAATTAAGAAATGGAAAAACAATAAGACAATATTCTTCTGCATTTACCATTGCATTTGATAAAAAACTGAACGGCATGGTAGAAAAAAGAATGAGATTATCTATAAAAAGTGTTGCATCTTTTTGGTATACAGCATGGGTAAATGCAGGGCAACCAAATTTGCAAAGTTTGGTATCTCAAAAATTTAGCGAAGCAGATACAAAAGAATTTGAAGAATTAAATTCAAATTGGAACAATACTAACAAAATGATTGGAAGGGAGGAGTGAAGAAATCGACAAATATTAATATAAGAAGAATATTCAATATTCAAATGAGTCAGCTTTAACTTTTAATACTGTATACCTTATTAGACAAACTTTCAACCCTTCATACAATTTAAACATACAATCAAATACCTTTCTTTAAATTTAAAATACTCCAATCATTTTTCTCTGCCACAATATTATTTGTAAGTGTACCTAAATTTTCAATTTCCATTTCCACCACATCCCCATTTTGTAACCACTGCTCTTTGTAATTAGGGTCATTCAATTTTCCTGTGCCATTCAATTCTAAAAAACAGCCTGTCCCGCATGTGCCGCTACCTATTACATCACCAGCATATAAATTTGCACCATAGCTTGCACGTTCAATTATTTCTGCAAATGTCCAATCCATATCACTTACATTGCCTTCGCTTACCTTCATTCCATTTACTTTGCAAGTCATTTTAAGATTCCAACTTTTACCAATATGGTTTTCTTTGCAAGGCATTACTAAGTGCTCCAGTTCATCTAGCGTAACGAGCATTGGCCCAATAGCAGTGCTAAAATCTTTTCCCTTTGCAGGACCAAGATTTAATAGCATCTCTTCCATTTGTAAACGCCTTGCACTCATATCATTCATAATCATTAAACCTCCAATATATTTATCTGCATCTGCTGCTTTTATATTTTTGCCATGCTTGCATACTACTATTGCTGCTTCTAATTCAAAATCCAATTTTTCAAAATGGTCAGGCATGCAATGTATAGCACCTGGGCCTTGTATACCATTGTGATTCATAAAATAAAAGATTGGATATTGATCAAATTCTGCAATCATATCTAATTTTCTATTGCGCCTTGCAGCAGCCACATGTTGCCTAAAAGCATAGCCATCTCTACAACTTGTAGGGTGCGGTACTGGTGCTATTATGGTTTCTTCTTTATAAAGTCTATGGGGTTTATTTTCAAATTCTCCATTTATAATTACTTGCTCTGCTGCCAAGGCAAGTGGTATACAATCGTCCCAATATTTTAAAAACATTGCCATACTTTTTGGTAACTCAGGGTGTAGTATATCTGTATCATACAATTTTCCATTTACTAATATTGCTAATTGTTCGTAATCGCCTTTTAGATATGTAAGAAGTTTCATTTCAAAATATTATTAAAAAAATTTATTTAATTGTGTAAATTTACCACCTCTCTTCTTCCTCAAAATCACTATCTGTCATTTTATTTTCTTCTCTTGATTTTATTTTTTGCATTTGGCGCTCTACAAATAATGCAGCTATTATTTTACCAGCATTTTCTTTTTTATTATCGGCTAAAAGTTTATTCAATTTTGTTTCATTTATATCTGCCCTATACAGCAAATAAATAAGTTTATTAAAATTATTAATGATAAGATAATTTATTTTTTCTTCGAGCAACTTCATAAAATCATCTTCTTTAGCTTGTAGGCTAAAACAATCATTTACGATATGTACAATTTCATTTTTCATTATTAAAACTTTTCTAATACACCCAAAGAAAAAAGTGCAAAATCATACTTTGTAGGGTCTTTTTTATCTAAAGTTTTCATTGTATTAGTAAGCTCTACAGCTGCAAGCCAGTCTGTGGGCTTGCGTTGCAAAAGATTAAAATGCCTTGCTACACGAGCTACGTGTACATCCAAAGGTACTATAAGTTGCGAAGGCAAAATATTTTTCCAAATACCAAAGTCTACACCGTTTTTATCATTCCGTACCATCCACCTCAGATACATACTTAACCGCTTGCAGGTAGCTTTTTTTGCTGGGCTTGCTATATGTTTCATTGTTCGCTTAGGTACACTTTCCAACGAAAAAAAATATTGGTAAAATCCGTTCAATCCATTCTCAATATTTTCGTCATCTTTTTTCAAACCAAGGCTGAAAGCATTTTCCAGCGAAATATTATTGCTATAATGATGTTTAAAAAAATCTACAAAATACAAAACATCAGTTGGGTTAAAAGTACGATGCTTAAAATGTAATAAATTTTTTAGGTCATTCTCTTGATGGTTCAAACAAAAATGGTGTGGGTCATTATCCATCAGCCCCATCAACTCTCTGCTTTTATTGATGATGGTTCTACGATTGCCCCAAGCAAAAATAGCTGCAAAAAAACCTGCTATTTCTATATCTTGCTTTTTGGTAAATGCATGCGGTATACAGATGGGGTCTGCATCAATAAAAAAAGGTTGATTATATTCATCAACCTTTTTGTTTAAGAAATCTATAATTTTTTTATTTAACAATATCTATTTTTAAATTGACTTAATTTCTTCTTAATAAATTTTTGTTTCTTTTTAAGAATAACTGCAAAATCAACAATTTTTAAAATTCAACTAATTAATTGCCACCCTCAAATCCTCCACCAAATCCTCCGCATCTTCAATACCCACACTTAGCCTTATCAATCCATCAGATAAACCATTTGCAATTCTTTTTTCTCTTGGTATGCTTGCATGTGTCATACTTGCAGGATGGTTAATTAAGCTTTCTACACCTCCTAGGCTTTCTGCTAATGCAAACAACTTAGTAGCTGTTAATACCTTTGTTGCAGCTTCTATTGTATCATCTTTTAAAGTAAAACTTATCATACCACCAAAATCTCTCATTTGCTTTTTAGCAATAGAATGGTTTTGGCTATCTTCAAAACCACACCAATATACTTTTTTTACCTTGTCATTGCTGCGCAAATAATTGGCAATTATTCTACCATTTTCACAATGCTGTTTCATACGCACTGCCAAAGTTTTTATACCACGCAATACTAAAAAACAATCCATTGGTCCTGGTACTGCCCCACAGCTTTTTTGTATAAAATAAAGTTGTTCACGCAGGCTATCGTCATTCATCATTAATGCACCTTGTATTACATCGCTATGGCCACCAAGGTATTTTGTAGCACTATGCATTACAATATCTGCACCAAGGTCAAGCGGGTTTTGTAAGTAGGGAGATGCAAAAGTATTATCTACACAAAGCCAAGCCCCTGCTGCTTTTGATATATAAGCTACTGCTTCAATATCCGTAATGTTCATCAAAGGGTTGGTAGGTGTTTCTATCCAAATTAATTTTGTTTTTATGGTAACAGCTGCTTGTATATTTTCAACATTTGTGGTATCTACAGATATAAATTTAATTCCAAATTTTTGAAATATTTTGGTAAATAAACGATACGTTCCGCCATACATATCATTAGCACATATTACTTCATCGCCCGGGTTCAACAATTTCATAACTGCATCTGTAGCAGCTACACCACTTCCAAAAGCAAGTCCATATTTTCCGTTTTCAATTACGGCTAATGCGTCTTCCAATGCTTTTCGAGTAGGGTTTTGGCTACGTGCATATTCATACCCTTGGTTTACACCTGGTGCGCTTTGCACATACGTACTTGTTTGGTAAATTGGTGTCATTATAGCACCGGTACTTGGGTCAGGCACTGTACCTGCATGTATAAATTTTGTGGCAGCTTTGTGTATTATATTACTCATATTATATTCATTTAAAAGCAAAATTACAATAAAGATATTTACAGATTAATTGTTTTATAAAACTGATGCTAAACTTAAATACTTCCAGTCATCATTTTGGGAGTTATGCACAGCCGTAGCTTTTACTTGTTGGTTTAAAACAATTGGTTTTAATATTTTTTCATTTACTAACTTTTGTTTGGCATCTTGTATTCTTTCTTGCATACCTCTATTTTCCATCCATAACTTTTGTGGGGGCTCAAAGCCTATTTTATTCATATTCCACAAAATGTTTTCAGGCACTTTATTTTGCATTGTTTTTCTCAAAATATATTTTGTAAAACCATTTTTCATTTTTAAAGTAGAAGGCAATGAAAAAATGAATTGTACCAATTCTTTATTTAAAAATGGCAATCTTACTTCTACTCCATGCGCCATACTATTTCTATCAGCGTACCTAAGCAGTTCTTCCAAACCATTTTCCATTGTGTTGTGATATAGTAAATCGTTTAATTTACACACACTAGGTTTATATATTCCTTGCCATTCTTTTCCATTAATTGCACGCAAATAATCATTATTTATATTACTATTATTTGTTACTTTACCAAATACTTTTCTTTCTAATATCATGGCAGCATGAGCAGGTAAGTAAGTGGCAAAAATATTTTTTAACCCAAAGTTTACAGTTACATTATTTTTTAAAAATGCTTTTCTTTCTTTTATTGTTTTATTGTATTTGTAATGCAACACAAGTTCTTGCAAATACCAATGTATATATTTTGTATAGCCGCCTAATATTTCATCTGCACCTTGCCCATCAAGCAATACTTTCACATTGTGTTTTTTTGCTAGTTCGTATACTTTGTATTGTGCATAAATGCTGCTAGATGCAAATGGCTCTTCTTGATGGTAACATATTTTGTCAAAATCTTTTAGCAAATCATTAGCTGTTGGTGATGTTGTGTAATTTTCACCATTAATACTTTGCACAAGTTCATTAATAAAAATACTTTCATCTTTTTCGAACCCTGGAAAAATAGCAGAAAATGTTTTAAAATTTTGTGTACTTTTTTGTTTGTTTACAAAATAGGCAATAGTGCTACTATCAACACCTCCACTTAGGCTTGTACCCACGGGCACATCACTTTTTAATCTTTTTGTTATAGAATTTTGAAGCAATATTTCTAATTTTTCTATTGCATCTTTTTCAGAAATTTTAATACTACTATCTTTATCAATATTTGTAAATCTTGTAATATTAAATTTCATTTTTTGCAAAGAAAAAACACCAATATGCGCAGGCGGCAAAGCCAATATATTTTTAAAAAATGTTTGTGATTTATTATTAGCAGATTGTACTTGCCCATTTCCTAAAAAATTAAGCAGCATTTTTTCATCTGCTATTTTATTTATACCTATTGCCCACAAAGCTTTCATTTCGCTTGCAAAAGCAAAAGCCTCATTGTCTAAAAAATAATAAAATGGTTTTTCACCAAAAATGTCTTTAGCACAAAAAAGTTCCTGCATTTTTTCATCCCAAATGGCAAATGAAAACATGCCATCAAAGTATTTAACACAATCATTTTTGTATAAATCATACGCAGCTAATATTACTTCAGTATCACTTTCTGTATAAAAATGGTATCCTACTTTTTGTAAGTCTATTTTTAATTCTTTATAATTATATATTTCGCCATTATAGGTTATACTATATCTATCTGCATAATGCATGGGTTGGGCAGCAGCATTTGAAAGGTCAATTATAGCAAGCCTTCTATGTGCAAGTCCTACATTACTGCTAGTATTTATCCATTGCCCCTCACCATCAGGCCCACGGTGTGCTAGCACATCACTCATAGTTTTTAAATTACGAAGATGTACCAATGTTTTGTTTTGAGAAATTATACCTGCAATACCACACATACAAAAAAATTAGCCAATTATAAAGTTAGCCAATTTTCCAATGAAACTATTAGCTTATCAACTTTAATTTGAATTAGAATTTTTAGAAACTTATTGGTAGTGAAATCTTCACATCATCCCAACCCGCATTCATAGAAAAACCTGTAATTGTTTTATCAAAATAAATATAAAATGCATCTGCTATATCCGTTACCTTTTGCAATGGTACATCTACTTTTACAATATCTTTTAAGCTGTCGTATTTAAAAGAACCCCATGTATTCAAATCTTTATTGATGATAATTGTCCATTTTTCTTTATTAGGAATTGCAAAAAGGGAGTACCTTCCTTTTTTTATTTTTGCATTATTTATTTTTACATCTCTAAAAAATTCTATTTCTGTATTTTCATTTGCGCCAAAGCGCCACACTTTATTATATTCTAATAATTCTCCAAATATTACACGTCCGCTTTTTAATGGTCTGCTATAAATTATTCTTGCTACCAATGGTTCAGTAGCTTTATCTTGTATTTTTAATAATGGGTAGTTTGCAGGGTAGGTGCTCATATCCATTGCAGATTTATCAACTGCGGGTATAGCTGTTGTAGCTATTATTTGAGCAAATAAGTTAGTTATAGATAGAGAAAGAAATAAAAAAATAGCAGCTAAGTTTTTCATAAAATTATTTTTTCAAAGATAAAGATTACGATAATACATTATCATTTATTACTTTTATAAAAATACTATTATGCTATCAAACCACGAAGTAGATTATAAAATATTTGGTGAAGAACTTCAATATGTAGAAGTAGAGCTTGACCCACAAGAAACAGTAATAGGTGAGCCAGGAGGCTTTATGATGATGGACGATGGTATACAAATGAATACCATATTTGGGGATGGCTCTCAAAACGACAATACGGGTGGCTTTTTAGGAAAACTAATGAGCGCTGGTAAAAGATTATTGGTAGGCGAAAATTTATTTATGACAGCCTTTACTAATATAGGGCAAGGCAAAAAACGCATTAGTTTTGCTGCACCATATACAGGAAAAATAATTGCATTAGACCTTGAAAAACTTAATGGAAAAGTTATAGCACAAAAAGATGCATTTTTATGCGCAGCCAAAGGAGTAAGTGTAGGCATTGAGTTTCAAAAAAAACTTGGCACTGGTATTTTTGGTGGAGAAGGTTTTATAATGCAAAAGCTAGAGGGAGACGGGCTTGCCTTCGTACACGCAGGAGGTTATGTAACTGAGCGTACATTACTAGTGGGCGAAGTACTTAAGATAGATACTGGCTGTGTAGTAGCCTATACAGCTGGCATTGATTTTGATATTGAACTAGTAAAAGGTATTAAAAATTGGATGTTTGGGGGAGAAGGACTTTTTTTTGCAACCTTACGTGGACCTGGTAAAGTTTGGATACAGTCGTTGCCTATTAGTAGATTAGCAGGCAGGCTTATGCAATATAGCAGTAGCGGGGCTGGGCGAAAAGAGGAAGGAAGTATTTTAGGCGGGCTTGGAGATTTATTTGATGGAAGAGGATAAATAATTATTTTGAAATAGAAAATAAAATGCCATATTTTAAAAGTATGGCGTTTTACATTTAAGGCACAATTAATAATTTATGTGCATATATGTGTAAATTAATTTCTGCTAAAACTTTTTAAATTTACAAGTTGTATAAAACAACTAACACTGCTGAAAAAATTATTAAGCCATACTTTTCTATAGATAGTTTTTTTTATACTAAAGTTTACAAGTACTAGTATTATTGTAGGAGGTCAAAGTCTTTGAAAAATGCTTTTAATTTATCGTACAGCACAAAAAATTTTTAATCAACTACAAAATATCATTGCTATTGCAAATAAAAAAAATATTAATTACACTCTTTTTAGTTTTCTAAACATTTTCTTTAAGTTTTTTAATAAAAATATTACAATGTATTCATTTAAAACAAACAGGTTTTACTCATTTTTATAAACCAATAAAAGACTTAAGGCGTACTTATAAAATGAAATATAAAAATGCATTTCTAAATATTTATGATGGTTTAGAAAATAAATGGCATTCAATCCAAAAGTCTAAACTGATTAGTAATATTGTTATCTTTTTTTTTATTGTAGGGATAATATCTAGTGTATTATCCTTTCTAAATATTATACCTATAAAGCTTGGTAAATTTTTCGCAATAGAATTGGCTTTTTCTGCTTTGCTGTTTGTAGAAGTTTTTGATTTGTTTTTTATAATTACACATTCTGTAGCCGACTCTGTTGGAAAACAATTTGAAATAATTTCACTTATTTTACTTCGTAATTCTTTTAAAGAACTTGGACATTTGCCTTTAAATATAAAATGGGATATAGCAAGCCTACAAAACTTAATGCCAATAATTGCAGATGCTGTAGGCGCATTAATGATTTTTTTAATAACAGTACTTTTTTATTCAAAACAAAGGCATGTTCAAATAACAAACTCAGATGATGAAAAAAACCATTTTATTTTACAAAAAAAAGTGGTGGCTGCTTTTATGATTTTATTTTTTTTCGCACTTGTAATTTATAGTACTATTCTTTTTTTTACAAAAGGCACTATCAATCAAAATCTTTTTAATCAATTATATACCGCACTCATTTTTTCCGACATATTAATACTTATTCTTTCTTTGCGCTATAGCAACTTATATGTTCATTTATTTAGGTATTCTTCCTTTGCCTTAGCTACTGTTATTTTAAGGCTATCTCTTTCTGCACCACAATATATAAATGTACTGCTAAGCGTAGCTGCTGGCTTATTTGTACTACTAGTAGCTAATGTATATAATTATTTAAATAGTTTAAAAATAAGTAATTAAAAAAACTTTTTTAAAAATTTGCTTCTTATACTCATATATATTACAACCCATAAATA
>JANXOQ010000085.1 GCA_025357775.1 Ferruginibacter sp.
AAAAATTAAATTCAACTTTTAACTATTTTGAACATTATGAAAATGATGCAGAATATTTTAATTATTTTGAAGAAGAATCAAAAATAACGCTAAACGAAAGAATAAGGAGTAGACAAGCAATTATAAATAAAGTATCAAAAAATGCTACAACTATATTAGATACTGGTTGCGGAAACGGTTGGGTAGCAGGATATTTTACCCCAAAAAAAAAGCAAGTAATTTCAATGGATATTTCAAAAAAAAATCCAGTACAAGCTTTAAAATTATATTCAAATAAAAATCATGCAGCTCTAGTGGCTGATGTTTTTAACATGCCATTAAAAGAAAGTTCTATTGATATAATAATTGCTTCAGAAATTATTGAGCATTTATATAATCCAAAAATATTTATTGAAAAATTATTAGCAGTTTTAAAACCTGGAGGGAAAATTATTATTATTACTCCTTACAATGAAAAAATAATTAATAATATTTGTGTACACTGTAATTTGCCAACACCTGCAAATGCACACTTACATACATTTAATGAAAAAAATATAAAAGAACTTTTACCGAAAACCGGTATAGAATTTAATACAACTAAATTTAATAATAAATATTTTACAAAACTGAGATTGTATTATTTATTAAATTTTTTACCTTTTAAAATTTGGAATATTTTAGATAAAATTATTAATTTTATTTTTAACGGCGCTTCATCATTTTTAGTAGAAATAGTAAAAATAAAGGACCAATAGATAAAATGAATAAGGCTACAAACCAAAATAATTACTTGAAATCAGATTTTTTTTTAAAGAAATCTGGCATATTAGCTGTAAGCTCAATCGTAAAGTTTTTTTCACAATTTGTAATAATAATTTTAGCTTCTCGAAAATTAAATTTAGAACAATACGGAACTTATCAGTCTTTTTGGATGTACTTAAACATTTTTAGTGTTATAAGTTTATTTGGAATAAATAGCTTAACGCTTAGTACTTCTTTAAGCGAATTGTTATTTTGGATAAAAAAGTCTAAAAAAATCTTAATATTATCAACGCTCTTTCTAAATCTTATTTTTTTAATTCTATTATTCTTTTCCAAAAATTATTTTACTTACATATCTGCTATTTTAATTTTAGTGCTACTTTTTTTTCAAAATGTTGCTCAAGTATTAGAAGCATTTGCCATTAAAAAAGAAAATTTATCAAAAGTTTTTTTATCAAATGTTATATATGCTGTATTATTAGTGATTGCAAATGTTTATTCATTTTATTATATCTACTCTCTTAATGTTTTATTGATATTAATATTAATTATTACTATTTTTAAAATTTCAATATTATTTGATGACAATGAATCAATAAAATTTGTTAATGCAAATTATAACACTAAAATAGGTAAACAATGGCTTTACTTAGGGCTTAATGATATATTTGGTATAATTGTAAAATGGATTGATAAATACGTTGTATTTCTTTTACTACCTGCTAGCCAGTTTGCTATATATTTTAATGGAACTTTTGAAATACCAATATTTCTTTTATTATTATCGGCTGTGGGTAATATTTCTATAGTAGAATTATCAAAATATGATGTTAAAAATGTTAGTGTAGTAAAAACAGTATTTAATAAAAGTTCGCTAATTCTTGCATCTTTTGCATTCCCTTCATTTTTCTTTTTAATGTTTTATTGTGATAAACTTATTTTGCTATTGCTAGGTCATAAATATTTATTGTCTATCCCAATCTTTAAAATTAGTTTACTCATTATACCTATTAGAATTGTATACTCGACAGTAATCTTACAAGTATATAACAAAAGTAATTTAATTTTGAAAGGTTCAATACTAGATTTAATTGCAAGCAGTATTTTTATGCTTGTATTATATCCAATATTGCACATTAATGGGCTTGTTTTATCATTTGTAATTGCCACTTACATTCAAGTTGGATATTATATTTGGCATACATGTAAACTTTTAAATATAAACATATTTTACTTGTTCAATTTTCCAAAATTAATTTATATTTTTTTCGCTTCCTTTTTTTGCGTAGGTTTTTTAAAAATTTGTACAGAAAAAATATATAATGATTTAAATGCGCTTATATGTGGATGTTCATTTTTCTTAATTATACTATCTATTTTTATTGTATTTGTAAACTTTTATTGGATA